>NZ_JBNXVS010000026.1:0-83259 GCF_050565655.1 Nodosilinea sp. AN01ver1
AATGATCTTTTCCCGGAAGTCAAGTGAGTAGGCTTTCATCACACTCTCCTAAAGGAAAACCAAGACTGTAGCGTGCGCAGTATTTCCTCTACTTTGATCGTACCTCGCCCATTCAGGAACCGCTATATGAATCAGCGTAACGTTCATAGAACGTCTCAAACAGCCCAAGCACAAGATTTGAACAGTTTAGAACCTGTGGCCCTGCCATCCCTCAGCAAAGAGGCAGATCGCGGTCACGCCAAAGGAGGAAAAGAAGTTTAAATGCGGATACTGATTGCTAACGACGATGGCATTTACAGCCCTGGTATTGCAGCTCTAGCAGAGGTAGCCGCCACCTTTGGCCAGGTGCGTATCGTTGCGCCCGATGTCGAAATGTCTGCGGCGGGGCACTCCGTTACGGCGTCACGCCCTCTCTCCTACAAACGTACGCCCCTGCGAGATTTTGAAGCCTACCGCGTCAACGGCACCCCCGCCGACTGCGTAGCGCTAGGCGCTTACCACTGGGACAAAGTAGATGTAGTGCTGTCAGGCATCAACTTAGGCAGCAACTTGGGCAATGCAATGTGGCATTCGGGCACCCTTGCGGCCGCCAAGCAGGCGGTTTTGCTGGGGCTGCGCGGCATTGCCTTCAGTGCGCCCGTAACCGAGAGCGAGCCCAACTTCGACCTGATCAAGCCCTGCCTGGCCCAGGTTCTAGAACTGCTTCTACCCGATCCAGATCTGGCTTTGGTCAACGTCAACTTTCCCGACCAGGCCGCCCACGGTCTACGCTGGACTCGCCAGTCGGTGCGGCACTACGACGGTCAAGTTATGCCCAGCCAGGATCCGATGGGGCGGCAGCACTTCTGGTTTACCGTGGTACCCATGGAGTCCCCTGAGCCCGGCACCGATCGCTGGGCTGTAGAGCAGGGCTACGTCTCGATGACGCCCCTCCGGCTCGATCTGACCCATGAAGCAGAACTGGCTCGCGCTCAGGAAAGGCATCCCTGCGACTAAACGCTGGAGCTAACAGCCAGGGTAGATTCAGGATTGGGAGGGCAAACAAAACCTCTTAAAAACTGCAAATTCAAGACTGAAGCTAACCTAAACGCGACACTTAAGGTTTCTTAAAACTGCCGAAACGCAGGTAGATCATGGATATATCTACCTGCGTTTATTTAGGGTGATTTAGACTTCATTTGACAGCACCGGATGGGCAATTACAGGACAGTTAATAATGGCCTGGGTGGGTCGTAACCCATACAGCCAGTCATTACCCGGCCCCTCAGGGCTAATGGCTGCACTGGTGACCATGCCCGCTTCTATCAACCCTTGCAAATCTTCAAAAGAGGTGATGCGTCGCACCTTATTGTCTGCGATCGCCGCTTCAGTCCACATGCTGACATGGGCATCCCAGAGAGGGCTATAGTTGCTATCCGCCGCCGGGTTGTCGTTGTCGGGGCCGTAGGGAAAGATATTGATTGGGGCAATGCCGTTATTGGCGAGCGAAGCCACAAATCCTTGATGCTGACCCGTTCGGGTATCGCTAATGCCGTTGAGAACCGGCGAAAACCCCAGCAGCGCCGATGGATCGGAGGGCAACGATTTGCCATAGGCCGGAATATCAGCCAGCTTAGGCGCAAAAACCCCTTTTTCTAGCACCGAAGGCACCGCCGCCGACACATCCGTGACCAGGTGATAAAAATACTGTCGTCCGCCCTGAAACCCATCCAAAATTGACAGGGTTACGGTCCTTTTTTCCAGGTCAATGGCTTCTAAGCGATCGTGGCTACCGGAGGCATTGTGAACAATTTGGGCGTTGAGCACAACGCTGCTGGGCAACACCGCCATCGACGAATACTGCGCGTCTGCGATCGCCCCCGGATTTGCCACCGCTGGCGGGAACGGATTGGGGCTGCCGGGTTCAACCTGATACTCTGGCGAAAAATCTATGTTTCCTCGAAACTGAATAATTCCTTGCGACAGAGTCACCGGCTGAGCGCCAGCGGTACCGATGACCTGCTTCATTTTGGGCGCATAATTAATGCCCAGCTGCTTAGCAACGTTAAAATCAGAAGCCTCAGTCAAAATGTAATAGACTGACTCGCCCTGAGGAGAAAGCCCTCGATACAAAGGCAGGGTTACGGTGGCGCGGTTAGGGGTAAAGTCGACAGCCAGCGCGCTTTTTACATACACATTATCGCTGGGTTTGAAACTGATGGCGGTGCTTTCAGAATAGGCGGGTCGGCCCGATTCTCGGGCGGCAGCGGCCAAAATAGCGTTTGCTTCAGCCACTCCGTTAGGCATGGTTGCAAAACTAGCTGATGCGATCGAAATCGTTAAGGCGAGCAGAAAACTGACTAAAAGTACTGCCCTTCTTCCAATGTTCATAGTTTAAGGTTTTTCCTCAATTTGGGGCTTGCTCCCTACTCTACATAGGTCGCTACGACGTGTTGCTAAACCCTAGATGAGTTCTCGCTCTCGCCAATTGTTGAGGGTTTTACCTGATCTATAGGTTGGCCAATTGCCGGATTTAATTGTTCAAAACTTACCCAGCAATATCAGGCCACATTGGCTAAAGCTTGTGCACCCACAGCCCATAAATCGAGTTCAGCACGTTGCGCTAGCCCAGCATAATTATAGGAGCCAAAATTTCTCGCCGACAAAACTCTAGGCTTAGATTTAGCTTAGATTCCTGTAGGACACAGATGAGTTGAGCGATCGCAAATTCTAGCCCTCATCATGCGCCATTTGGCGTGGGGCCACGGCTCGACAGGGGTTACCGTAGCAAACTTGCCCCGGCGGCAGCGACTTAAATACGCTGCTGCGCGCGCCCACCACCGAATTTGCCCCCACCGTTACGCCAGGGGCCACAAAGCAGTCGGTAGCGATCCAGGCTCCGTTTTCTATCACCACGGGCGCTACCACCAGGCCAAAGTGCGGGTCAGAAATATTGTGGCTGCCGGTGCAGAGATAGCTTTTTTGCGAAATTACGCAGTGCTGGCCAATGGTGATCTGCTCCAGGCTGTAGAGCACTACGTTGTCGCCAATCCAGCTGTGGTCGCCAATCGTCACACGCCACGGGTAGGTAAACCGGGCCGTGGGGCGAATTACTACACCTCTGCCGATGGTGGCGCCAAACTGCCGCAGCAGCCAGCACCTCGGCGCGTGGGAGGCGTGGGGTGTGAGCGGAAAAATCACCGCCTGCAGCAGCCACCACAGCAAAATCGTTACCTTAGAGCGTCCCGGTTTGTACCACGACTGGTCGTAGGTATCGAGTTGCACCCAGGGGCGATTCCCGCAGGGATACTCGATCTGAGTCGGTTCCCGTTTCTGAGATGCCGCAGGCTTTATGCTTCGCGAAGCGCCGTCCTGCTCTGAAGAACTGTCGGGCGGATAGGGGGAAGGAGCAGACATAATCAGCGGCGATCGAGAGATTTTGGCGAGGGGTCTTAAGGGGCTGATTCTACCGAAACAATCGCCGGTTGAACCGCTGGCTGAGACAGGGCCGTATTTTCTTTGGGAGTAACATTCAGCTGCCCACCAAACTGACGCAGCTCAAACAGCTTGACCCCAATCTGATATTCATACTGACTCAGCAGTCGCCCGTAGATATAGCCCGCTCGCCCGTCTAAAAAGCCCAGCCGCACGACGTAAAACAGCACAAATCGCAGCAGCGGCTTGAAGGGTAGCCGCACCCAAATTTTCTTTAGAAATCGCTTGCGCTGCACCGCATCGCCAAATAAATTTGCGCCAATGGTGCCGCCATCGCCCATGCCGGTGAGCAGGTTGTAGTAGACCTGCGCCTCCCAGTTGGAGTAGCGGTTGTGGCGGGCCAGCCAGTGGTACAGGTCGCGAAAATCTTCGTGGAGCATGTCGTGTTTCAGGTAGCCCACGGCCCCTTCAATCATCACGTGCTCGTGCACTTCGTTGTCGCCCGTGTTGGGAATGTCGGCGGTTTGAAGGTTTTCGTAGCGGCCCTTTTGGTGGCGAAACAGGCGCAGGTTCCAGTCGGGGTACTTGCCGCCGTGGCGAATCCAGGTGCCGAGAAAAAAGACCCGGCGGTTGAGGTAGTAGCCGTCAAACTCGCTTTGCTGAATGGCGGTGGCAATCTCATCCCACAGCGCGGGGGTAATGCGCTCGTCGCAGTCGACAATTAGCACCCACTCGTGGCTAAAGGGCAGGTTGTCTAGGGCCCAGTTTTTCTTTTTGGGCCAGTGGCCGTTGAACTCAAACTGCACCACCTTGGCCCCGGCAGCAGCAGCAATCTCGACGCTGCGATCGCTGCTGTGCGAATCCACCACAAAAATTTCTGCTGCCCGCTCCAGGCTGGTCAAACAGGCGGGCAGGTTTTGCTCCTCATCCTTAGCCGGAATCAGCACAGAAATAGGTACTTTGGGGGTCGTAGTCACCATGGTGGATTCCCTTTGAATCGTGGTTAACTGCAAATTCAGCTCAGCAAGCCGTGGAAAGACTGTAGCCCTGACAGATTAAGGGCAGGCCCTAGGCCCGGGTGCCAAATGGCGCAACCCGCTAAACACGTAGCCCAACTGCCCGTAGGCGTAGACCAGGTTCTCAAAGCGCAGGGCCGGGTCTGACCAGCTTTTGAGGGCCTTAACCAGCCCCCGCAGCAGGCACAGCCCCCGCACCCGCAGCCGCTGCCGGGTCAGGGTGTGGCTCAGGTGCTCGCGGTAGCACTCGCTAATGCCCTGCCACCAGCTGCGGCGCAAAAACCAGCGGCGGTGCAGGCGCTCGGGGGCGACGTTGTGGGCCACCTGGGCCTGGGGCACAAACAGCACCTCAAAGCCAGCCGATAGCGCCTGCTGGGTCAGATGCAGTTCTTCATTGGAGAGCAGGTTTTTGCCCACCCGGCCCAGCTGGGGATCAAACCCGCCCACCGATTCTAAAAAGCTTTTTTTGACCGCGTAGTTAAGGCCCCGAGGGGTTTGGCCAGGGTCAGTGATGGGTTGCAGTGCAGCGCCCAAATCGTAGGCCCCCAGGCTGTGCGCGAGGGTGGGCGACAGCCAGGGGGGCGGGGTGGTACCCGGCGGCCAGATTAGGCTCACCGCCCCGCCCGCGATCGCCGCTTTGTCACGCGCTGCAAACGCCTCAGCCAGCGCCACCAGCCAGTGGGGCGAGGCCTCAGCGTCGTCGTCGAGGTAGGCGAGAATGCTGCCTCGGGCGATCGCGGCTCCCCGGTTGCGCGCCGCCGATAGCCCCAGAGTGCTTTCATACACGTAGGTTAGCTGTGGGTGGGGCAGGTAGGCCTCGACCACAGCTTTCGTATTGTCGGTCGAGGCGTTGTCCACCACAATAATTTCGTAGGCGCTGTAGGTTTGGCCCAGCAGACTGGCGATCGCGGCCCCCAAATAGCTGGCCCGGTTGTGGGTGCAAATGATAGCTGAAATCAAAGGCTGGATCATTTCAGAGCGCTGCAAAAAGAACCTATACGAACTCCAAACGCCAAATTCAAACGCCAACTTAAATTAAAGCGGGCAGCCTAGAACCGCACTGACTCTAAACTGCCCACTTCATCCCTTAGACTACCGAAATAGCATCGGTATAGGACTATTTTGAAAACGTTAAGGCCTAGCGGCGATCGGGGTGGGGCTGGTAGTAAACCTTAGCGCCCTGGTCGGCTACGTAGTGGCAGGCCCAAAACGAGCGGGCAAAACTCTTCCACACCGGCTCTTCAGAGCGACGGTAGTAGTCACCCAAAATTGGTTTAATCGCTTCGGTAGCCGTCTTCAGGTGGTAGTGGGGCATGTTAGAGAAAATGTGGTGGGCCACATGGGTGCCGATGTTGTGGTGAATGGGGTTGATAAAACCGTAGTCGCGATCGATAGTCGACAGCGCCCCCTTGAGAAAGTACCATTCGTCACCCCGGTACCAGGGAATATCGGGCTCACTATGGTGCAAAAACGTCACCAAATCAAGCCATACGACAAATACCAGGTAGGGTGCCACATAGTAGGTCGCCAAAAACAGCAGCCCGTGGGTAATGCCTAACCACACCAAAAACCCGATCATGGCTGACCAACACAGGGTACTGACCAGCACATCGCGCCGCTCTGAAGGGCGAAACAGATCGCTACTGGGCACAAAGTGAGAGCCGCTGCGCCCCGACGATCTAAAAAATAGATAAAACGGGTAGGCAAACAGCAATCCATAGAATCGCACTAGTTTTTGGGGCCATGGCATGGCCCGATAGGTTGACTCACTGATTGGGTACCAGCTCTCATCGGTGTCGATGTTGCCGGTGTTGGCGTGGTGGGTGCGATGGCTAATCCGCCAGCCGTGGTAAGGCACCAAAATGGGCGTGTGAGTCAGATGACCAACCAGGTTATTGAGCCATTTGTAACGAGAAAACGACCCGTGGCCGCAGTCGTGGCCCACCACAAACAGAGCCCAGAACATGGTGCCCTGGGCCAGCCAAAAGAGAGGGAAAAATAGCCAAGAGTTGAGCGCATGGGCTACAGCATACAGCGCTGCAATAATCCCAATATCTAACCAGAAATAGGCTAACGACCTAACGACAGAAGGCTGAAAACAACGGGCTGGAATAGCCGCCTTGAGGTCTTGAAGGGTAAAGTCTAGCTCCTGGGCTGAGCGCACATAGGCTGAAAGTTCTGCACCCGTAGCCCCTAAAGGAACGCGATCTACTTGCACGAAAGTACCAATTTAACCATAGAAACGAACGCCCACTGCTTCAACAAAATGAGTGGGCGTTACACAGCTTAACTTTTCGCGGCATAAAATTCTATCCTGCGGGAGATGAGCGGTGGGCAAGGACAGAATAATCGCTTGGGTAATAGGGTGCGATCGCAGGGTTTACCTCCGGTATAGCCATCGCCCACAAGACTCGTATGGCGATGGCTATACCCAGCTCGCTGTCCCAGGCTTAGCTACGGTTAGTTACTACTGTCCTAGGCGCATTGGCCAACGCTACATTCCAGCGTTCCCTAACCTGGCAGCTTTTCCAGAACCGATCCCAGCGCAGGATGATCTTCCACCCAAACCGACACCGAGCCGCCGTTGCAGCGAAACTCCGCCCAGCCATCGACATTGGTGGTAATCGTGTGGGCAATATTCCCGGTCAGATCGTAGAACGTGGTGTTAGGCCGCCCCACCTCCATCCACTTGGTGCCCTCGGCCCCGTTGCTTAACAGCACCGCCATCGCCCGGCAGCGATCGCCCTGGCCCAGACGCGTCCAGCCCACCACGTTGGGGTGATCAAAGTAGTCGTATTGAGGACCGTAGGCAAAATGCTTGCGCCCGATCAGCAGCCGGTCCAAAATTTCCCGGTGCGAGTCCATCCAGATCTCGTAATCGTTGCCGTCGCGGCCTTTATCGACATAGTGGGCTCCGTAGTAGTCGCAGTAGAAAATGCAGGGATAGCCATCGGCTCGCAGCAAAATCATGGCGTAGGCCAACGGCTTAAACCAGGCCTCTACTACCGACTCCAGCGCCTGCAGCGGCTGCGTGTCGTGATTTTCGACCAGGGTGACCGCCAGCAGCGGCATTTCTTTGACGACCGTGTTGTCAAAAATAGTGCGCAGATCGTAGCTGCTGCCCGCTTTGCTCGCCTTGTGAAAGTTGTGGTGCAGCGGCGCATCAAAGAGGTCGAGCCGACCGCCAGAGTTACCGGCGTACCAGCTCAGTGACCCGAGGTCATAGGTCCAGTATTCGCCCACACAGAACAAACTCCGCTGAGCATAGTGCTCCAGATGGGCCAGCCAGTCAACAAAAAAGTCGCCGCAAATGTGCTTGATGGCATCCAGCCGAAAGCCGTCGACCCCAACGTGGTCGAGCATCCACTCGCCCCAGTATTTCAGCTCGCCGCTCACCTCTGGGTGGTCAATATCGAGATCGCAGCCCATCAGGTAGTCAAAGCCACCCAACTCCAAGCTCACCTTGTCTTCAAAGGTTTTACCCTCAATTAGCCAGACGGCTTTATAGTCGGGCTCCCAACTGTTGTAGTCAACGGCATCGAAGTGGTACCAGTGCCACTTCATGCTTGAGTATTTGTCGCCGCGTCCCGGAAAGTTAAAGCCTGTCCAAGACTTAATCTTGCGTATGTTGCCCAGGGGTCGGCGGCGATCGCTCGGGTCCATTGGGGTCGCGTTAAACTCTTCCTCACAATCCGCCGCCATCTTGTGGTTAAACACTACGTCGGCGTAGATATTAATCCCTACCTCACGACAGGCTTTTACGGCCGCTACATACTCGTCTTTGGTGCCGTACTTGGTGCGCACGGAGTTCTGCTGGTCAAACTCCCCCAGGTCAAACAGATCGTAAACGCCATAGCCCACATCGCAGCCACCGCCAATTCCCTTGTAGGCTGGGGGTAGCCACAGGGCGGTAATGCCCGCATCGGCCAAAGCCTGAGCCTCTGCTTTAACCCGATTCCAGTGGCTGCCGTCGGCGGGGCTATACCAGTGGAAGTACTGCATCATCGTGCCGTTAAACTCCCCCTGTCGGTGTTTACCTTGCAGAAACTCGGCATTAGCCTCCAGCCATTTTTGCAGAGAAGCCTTGGCGGTTGCCTTTGCATCCGTTGTAGGAGTAGGCCCTAGCGCCTTGAACTGGTCCTTCAGCTGCTGAAAAGGAGTAGACATGGCAACCACCGAGGATGATGTTCTCCTCAGAATAAATGTAAACCTTAAGACTTAGGTAAAGGTTGGCCATTCTTCGGCACATAGTTCTCGGCTCCCGGCCACACCTCAACAGTCAATTTCAGTAGTGCTATTCCCCAGTCAAGGCAAGCTTAGTCCAAGGCAAGCGTTGTTTGGGCAATCAGGTAGAGCGGCTCCCTATTTCGCGGTGTTTTTAAGCTGAAAACTTAGCCAAAAACGATTAGCCATAGGGGGATGGTCAGCAGCAGCCCTCCAGTAGATAGGGCAATGCTGGCGGCGGCAAGCTCCGGGTCCAGCTCATACTCTTCCGCCAAAATTAACCCCGCAAAAGCGCTCGGCATACCCGACATCAGCACCAGCACCAGCACGGCGTCTTTGGGCAGCCCTGCCCTTAACGCGATGGTTCCTATCACCGCAGGCAGCACCAGCACCTTGAGGGTTGCAGGCACCAGCGCCAGTTTCAGGCTGCTCCACCCCTGCAGATGGCTCAGCCGCAGCCCCATCAGCACCAGGGCCACCGGAATGACCAGCCATACCGACTGATGCAGCGCATCCTCTACTGGCGATGGCCAAAGCCACCGTTGAGAGACTGTCCCCAACCCAAAGGCCCACAGAGATGGCACCGTAACGACATCGCGCAGCTGCTGCCAGCGCGACTGCGCATGGGTGCCGCGCCCAAACCAGCTAGCCAGATACACCCCCAGTCCGTAGGTGCCGACTACGTTCTGCGTCACGCTGTAGAATACGGCCCAGCCCAGATAAGGGCCAGTGACCAGGGTAGGCACGATCGCTAACCCCACAAACCCCGTATTGCCGAGCATAGAAGCCAGTACAAAGCTGCCCTGGCGCGGTTTATCGGCCCAGGTCATAGCTGATGAGAACCCCTGGGTCTGCAAAGTAGCGGCTTCAGAAATAGGCGGTGCTAGAGCGACACCCTGCACCAGGCCATCGCTGTCTAGAACTGCTGCAGTATCGGGTGTAGACGCTACCCAGCGCACTAGGGCCAACCCAGCCAGGGCAAGCCCCAGCCCCAGCCCCAGAGCAACCACGGTGTACAGCGGAGCTAAATCGGTATCTTGGGCAAAGTGGGTCTGACGGGCCAGCGCAAAAATCTCTAGGGGAATACCAACCCAGTACAGCGATCGCCCCAGCCATCGCGGTAGAGCTACGGGTGCAAACTGGCCCAACACCATGCCCAGTCCCGTCCAGATCACCAGCGGCAAGTAGGCTTGAATGAGAGAATCGCGCATTTTTATCGTTCGCTATAGCACCTAACCTAGTCAGTATTCTACGGAGGTTTTATGAATAAAGCACTAGGTGATTGCGATCGCAGGACTTACTCCTAGAACACTTTCGACTGCCAACAACGGTAGAAAGACACGGCCTTAATTCAGCCATTTTGCTGGCTGTAATCTTAACCCTCAAACCTTTACCTAACCCTATTTAGCCCTTAGCACATGGGTTTTCGAAGCAATATTAAATTTCAAGTGGTCTCTAAAACCAACCCAATCTTTAGTTCCAAACGAACGCCAAGTATAAAAAGATCGAGCTAGCTTGGGATAATACCTACAGAATTTTGGGCCATTAATCATGGCCTCACAAAACTGTATCAATCCTGTAAAAGCGATCGCCAAAATCTAGCTCTAGCTGGTTTTTTTTGATTTGATGGCATTAGATACCTAGGCCTATCGTGCTGCCCATCGCCCATGTGCAGCATTTCAAGCGCCTGAGTAACCTCAATCACCGTCATCATAGAGGTTGCATCACCGTTATGGATCTAGCCCAGCGCCACACCATTACCTGATGCCCTGCTAGCCTCCAGCAGGATCCATTCTCTAGCCCCCAGTCTCCTCTGATGACTCCTTCCATATTTAGCTAGGGAGTATACCTTCGACCATGGCTACGTCTGCACCCCATCCGTCCGCTGAGGCTCAGGTTGGCGTCTACGAGTGCACTGTCACTCTCAAGTTTCGAATCCTAGAAGAAAATGGCGTCATTGCCAATCGCGACCATCTACTGGAGCTGCTGATTGACGCCTATTCTTACGGCAGCGATGAATTTGTCGAGCAGCTAGAGTCCCAGGTAGAGGTGAACGAGGTATCGGCAATGGCCGCTTCACCGCTGATGCGACGGCAGCTGATCCGGCTCCGCAATTTGCCTGCGGCCTAAGCAACCGCTGGGCTAGCAGTGCTATAGCTTCGCGCCTGTTTGCAGGAACCTGATCCATCTGGTTCCCTCAAAGCTCTTAGGCCCGTATATTTATTAGTAGGGTTTTAGGCGAAGCTCGGTAGTCCCTAAGCCCTCGTAGTCTCTGTAGCCTAAGCCCATGAACAGTCACCTGCCCCAACGGATGCTTGCTCGCTCAGTTCAGCTGGGCTGGCGGAGCTTTTTAGGCCTCGTGTTGCCGTTGTGTTTAGTGCTGGGGCTGGGGGTTTCTGCCGCTGAGGCAGTGGCTGTTTTTCAGATCCCGACCGTAGCCGCTGGCGACTCCACCTGGATTGTCGACGAGGCTGGCATCATCAGCCGCATCAATGAGAACAAAATTTCGAGCCGCTTTGGCGAACTGGCAACCGCCACAGGTAATGAAGTTCGCCTGGTGACCATTCACCATTTTGACTACGGCGAAACGATTCAAACCTTTACCGACAAGCTGTTTGAACGCTGGTACCCCACTCCGGTAGACCAGGCCAATCAAACCCTGCTCGTGCTAGATGAGGTCACAAAGACCGTAGGCATTCGCGTGGGCGAGCAGTCAGCCGCGCGACTAGACCCAGACATTGCCAACAGCGTTGCTCAAGAAACCGTGCTTTACCCGCTGCTAGAGGGCGACAAATACAATCAGTCGTTTCTGGCGGCCAGCGATCGCTTAGTGGCCGTACTCAGCGGCCAAGAAGACCCAGGTCCACCGGCCTTCGACGACTCCTTTGACAGCGAAAGCACCTTTGCCAGCGCCGAAGAAACCGCCGAAAATCGCGGCAACAGCACCATCGTTCTGGTGGTGCTGCTGGTATTGGCCACGGTTATTCCTATGGCAACGTATTTCTGGTACGCAGGCTTTGGCAACTAAACCCGCGTCCTGAACTGTTCTGGCTCTGGATCAGCGCTAGCCTCTCGAAGCAGCACTAGCGCTTAACGGTCGTCGTATTTTGCTCTTCGTCAACAACTAGAGGGCACGGGCTGCCGTTGTTGGCATCGGGGGGCACCAGGCCAACAATATGAGGCACCGGACGGGGAATATACCCCACTAGAGAATCTCCTTGATAGGCGAGAGACGTACTGGCTCCTGAATCGAGCATTACCGCATCGCGCAGACCGGCCTGGTGCAGCATTTCACCTAGCTGTACCGAGTCCACCATTGTGTGGGTCACCCCTACCACCGGCTGCCCAGCCGTATTAATGCCCCAAAACGCGCGATGGCGGCGGGCATCGTAATCAAACAGGCTGCCAAAACTGCTGGCGGGCTGGGGCAACCCATCTTTAACAAGCCAGGCGGCGGCCACAAAGGCGTCGGTTACGCCGGGCAACTCGCGAGCTAGCCCAGCCAGAGCATTGTGGCGATCGGCCTCAAAGGGCACAAACAGTACTCGGTCGGGCGCAATCAGCACCAGGGGACGCCCGTTCAGCCTGGGGGTCTCTCCACCATAGCCAGGCACAAACTGCCGAGTGCTTTGACTCAAAACTGGGCCAATCATGACGTTGGAGTCCAGATACTCCAGGGAGAAAAATCCACCGTCAACCGCTCCAGCAAGATTGGTCCCCGCCATAATGTCTGTCAGCTGGTAGCGACTGTTGGCGTGGATGGTCACTGGCTGACCACCTGTGATGATTGAGAGTGACTGGTCCTCCAGGTCTATTTCTTGGACTTCTACAGGAGCAGTAAAGTTAAACTCTGAGTCGGCCACCGCAACTGGCGCAGCGCTGGGAGTAGGGGAGCCACCCCAGGCCACATCCACTAGGGCGTCAAGACTGGACTGACCGAAGCGCTCGATCGCTAGCAGCGACTCTGAGGCCCCGGCAAACTGCTCATCTTGCTCACGCATTGTGAACGCAGCCAGGTAGCCCGCATCGGCCACCGCCTGGGCTACCCGCTCGTCGTAGTAGCCGGTGGGATAGCTAAAGTAGCGCATGGGTACGCCCAGTTCGCTCTCGAGCCGCCGCTTCGACTCCACCACTTCATAGACTAAGTCATCGTCGCTGAGCGCGCGGAGGTCGGCTGGATGCGTGACGCTGTGGGACCCGATGGTAATCAGAGGATCGGCGGTCATGGTCTTGAGTTGGTCCCAGGTCAGGGTCGATCGCCCAGCTACGTCACCGTCTACCTTGCCCGGAAAAACAAAAAACGTAGCGGGCACCTGATACTTCTGCAAGAGCGGATAGACATGCTCGTAGTGGCCCACGTAACCGTCATCAAAGGTAATCAGCACCGGCTTTTCGGGCAGTGGGGCACCGGTACGCAGGTGCTGCACAAGCTGATCGGGACTGATTGGCGTCAGCCCCTTGTCCAGAATGGTTTGCAGGTGAGCTTCGAAGTCAGCGGGGGTGAGGTCAAAAAAGACCTCCGGTGGTTCGAGCACGTCGTGGTACATCAAGACGGGCACCCGTGCCTCTGCGGCTTGGGGATGAATGCTGGGCCAGGGCGCTGCTCCCAGCTGCGCGATCGCCTCGGTTCCCAGGGTTTTCGAGGCGGCCCCTAGCCTAGCCCCCTGAAACAGTTTTTCGCTGCGATCGCCAGCGGCCTCTGCTTCGACTAGCCCCAGCGGACGGCTGCACAGCCGCTCGCTGCTAACCGTGGTGGGAAAGGCATCGACCCCAGGCGCATCGATCAGGGCAAACAGCTGCGTATTTAACGCCCGGGGCTGATCGGCAGAGCCTGGGGCTGCACTAACCACATCGCCCATTGTGATCGCCCCAGTGCTCAACGCTCCGGCCAGAGGCACAGCAGCTCCTAACAAAAATGCGGCTGACCCCATTGTCAGCAGTGTCCTTGCCTTGGATGGCTTTGTACCGGATACTGTCTTAGCGCTCTTGCCCATCTCTAGCTCCCCCCACCAGAGCCACAGCCCCGGCCAAAACCCATTACATATTACTGGGGAACGCTGTCTTTGTCCGCCTAAAGTGGCCCAGTTTTTGGTTAAGGAACCGTTAATTCCAACCTGGTAGACGAAGCCGTTCCTGACCCCAGACTAGGACATAGTATGAAACAAACCCATTGCGCGATCGCTCTTCGCTATGACGCTCACCATTGCCTACCTGGGGCCTGAGGGCACCTACTCCCAACTGGCCGCTCTAGCCTATAGTCTCGACTTAGAACAGCGTACAGGCCAGCCTGTAGAACTGCGGGCTATGCCCAGCATTCCAAAGGCTATGCAGGCAACCGCCGAGGGGTTAACCAATCTCACCATCGTACCGGTTGAAAACTCCACTGAAGGCGGCGTCACGACCACCCTCGATACCCTCTGGCGGCTTCAGCAGCTCAACATTCACCACGCGATGGTCATGCCCATTCGCCATGCGCTACTGTCTTATGCCCAGGATCCGACGGTGATCAAGATGGTTTACTCTCATCCCCAGGCGCTTTCTCAATGCCAGTTCTGGCTCGAGGGCACCCTACCCCAGGCCAAACTGGTGGCGACTCGTTCTACCACAGAAGCTCTTGAGCACCTGGCTGACAATGCAGCAGTAGCCGCAATTTCTTCGGAGTGGGCGGCTCAGCTATACAATTTGCCAATCTTGGCCCACAACATTAACGACCAATCCGACAACTGCACTAAATTCTGGGTGCTCAAGGGCAGCGACCTTGAGCAGCAAAGTTCTAGCGGTCAGTACACGTCCCTAGCGTTTAGCCTACCCGTAAACGGTCCCGGCGCTCTGCTCAAAGCCCTGGAGGTGTTTGCCCGCTATGACATCAACCTCAGCCGCATCGAGTCTCGCCCTACCAAGCGATCGCTGGGCGAGTACCTCTTTTTTGTAGACCTAGAAACTAGCGGCAATACCCCTACCGGACAGCAGGCCATTAAAGAACTTCTAGACTGCACGGAAACCCTAATCAACTTCGGTACCTACTGCTTAGTTGCCGTAGATCCCAGCCTAGCGGCTACCAAAGCTAAGGCACAATCTACTCAAGTACTTCCTTAAGAGCCGTGCGGGCCGCTAAATGGTTTCGGGTAGACGTCAGGATTTCGGCTTCGCGCTCTAGCCGAACGCTGGTGTCATCCATTTCGAGCAGGGCCTGCTGTTCTAGAGCCACTCCATGTAAATTGCTCGCCACCCAATAGGACAGCTCAATGGGAATGTCAGGGATATTGTCGGGCAGGTCAATATCTTGGTTAGTGAGCTTAGCTGACAGATGAACTACATCACGCAGCAGACGATCAACATCGGAGGCAAGGGGATTCAGGTCTTGACTGGTGGGCTTATCTTCTACCCATTCCACCAGGCCAACTCGGTAGGGCTTTTCGCGTACGTAGCTCAGCACTCGGAACCGCTGCTGACCAATGGTGAGAATCTTCAAGCGGTCGTCGGGCAGCCGCTGATAATGAAGAATCTCAGCGCAGCAGCCAACTTGAGCAGGCTGCCCCGTAGTCGGGTCAAGCATCAATACTCCAAACCGGCGATCGCTTTGGAGTATTGTGTTCATCATAATTCGGTAGCGGGGCTCGAACACATGAAGCGGCAGGTGCCTCCCCGGAAACAGAACCAGCTCAGGTAATGGAAAAAGTGGGAGTTCTCGCACAGATATGGACTCGGAGAATGCCATTGTCGCCTCTTGCAGGTTTCAAGCACGCCGTGCCAGGGCAAGGCAGGCCGTAACACTTGTTTACATAGGAGTATTCTAACCCAACTCCCTAGCTAAATGCCGGGCCTCAAGGCGTTACTCACCCAGCTTAATCCCTACGACAGACCCAAAAGAACCCGCTAAATACACCTACTTAGCGGGTAAAACAAAATTGCTCTAAAGCTTCACTTCAATATCGACCCCAGCGGGTAAATCCAGCTTCATCAGAGCGTCGATCGTTTTGGATGAAGGCTGGTAGATATCAATAATTCTGCGGTGAGTACGGCTCTCAAAGTGCTCACGGGAGTCTTTGTCTACGTGGGGAGAGCGCAGTACGCAATAGATGCGGCGCTTGGTTGGCAGAGGAATAGGGCCAATTGCCGTGGCGTTGGTGCGATTGGCGGTGTCAACAATCTTTTCGCAGGAGGTGTCAAGCAGTCTGCGGTCAAAAGCTTTCAAGCGAATCCGAATCTTTTGTTGCTGGATGGTAGCCATAGGTCTGAGAAAAATAAGTTGTCGAGGTGCAAACCGAAACCGAAATCATTAGAGACAAAAGGCAGGAGTGAACCTAGTCGTGATCACTCCTGCCTTTTGAAGCTAGCGCTAGACTACTTCAGGATTTTAGAAACCACACCAGCGCCCACGGTGCGGCCACCCTCACGGATAGCGAATCGCATTCCCTGCTCGATAGCAATGGGGTTGATGAGTTCTACGGTCATCTTGATACGATCGCCGGGCATCACCATCTCAGCATCGCTACCATCGTCAGCGGTGAAAGCAACGATGCTACCGGTCACGTCGGTGGTGCGCACATAGAACTGAGGCTTGTAGCCAGGGAAGAAAGGAGTGTGACGGCCACCCTCTTCTTTTTTGAGGATGTAAACCTCAGACTCAAACTGAGTATGAGGTGTGATGCTGCCGGGCTTAGCCAGCACCATACCGCGCTCAATGTCTTCTTTCTGCACACCGCGCAGCAGCAGACCAACGTTGTCTCCAGCCATCCCTTCGTCTAGGGTCTTCTGGAACATCTCAACACCGGTTACGGTGGTGTTGCGGGTGTCACGAATACCGACAAGCTCTACAGTTTCGCCAACCTTAACCTTGCCGCGCTCAATTCGCCCGGTGGCTACCGTACCCCGACCGGTAATCGAGAATACGTCCTCAACGGCCATCAGGAAGGGCTTGTCGACATCACGCTCGGGCGTGGGGATGTAGTCGTCAACGCTATCCATCAGCGCCAGAATCTTGTCAACCCACTGGTTGTCGCCACGGCTGATAGCCGGGGTCGCAGTCAGCGCCTCTACGGCCAGCAGAGCAGAGCCAGAGGTGATCGGAATATCGTCACCAGGAAAATCGTAAGAGCTGAGCAGCTCACGGACTTCCAGTTCTACCAGCTCCAGCAGCTCTTCATCGTCAACCTGATCTTGCTTGTTCAAGAAGACAACAATGCTCGGTACGCCTACCTGCTTAGCCAAGAGGATGTGCTCCCGGGTCTGGGGCATGGGGCCATCGGCAGCCGAACACACCAGAATGGCACCGTCCATTTGAGCTGCACCGGTGATCATGTTTTTCACATAGTCAGCATGGCCAGGGCAATCAACGTGGGCATAGTGGCGATTTTCGGTCTCATACTCCACGTGGGCCGTGTTGATGGTAATACCACGAGCCTTCTCTTCGGGGGCCGCATCGATCTCGTCGTACTTACGAGCCTTAGCGCCACCAGCCGCTGCCAGCGTCATGGTAATAGCGGCTGTCAGAGTGGTTTTACCGTGGTCAACGTGACCAATGGTGCCGATGTTGACGTGGGGTTTGTTGCGTGTAAACTTTTCGCGTGCCATTTACGTTACTTGTCCTTTCCTTTCTAAGCGTTCCCAGTGTTTTTAGAGATAATGGCCTCAGCCACGTTTCGAGGAACTTCACCATAATGGCTGAATTCCATCGAAAAAATGCCCCGACCCTGCGTTTTTGAGCGGATGTCGGTAGCATAACCAAACATCTCAGCTAGGGGAACATGGGCTGTAACTTTTGCAACGCCAACTTCTGTTCCCATACCCTCGATCTGGCCCCGGCGGGAGTTCAAATCTCCCATGACGTCACCCAGAAAATCTTCTGGAACTTCAACCTCGACCTTCATGATCGGCTCTAGAAGGACAGGAGACGCCTTCAGGACGGCTTCCTTCATCGCCATTGACCCAGCAATTTTGAAGGCCATCTCTGATGAGTCTACATCGTGATACGACCCATCGACCAGAGTAACCTTTAAATCAATTACCGGATACCCAGATAGGATACCAGATTCGCAGGCCTCTTTCATGCCCTGTTCAGCGGGAGCAATATATTCTTTTGGAATTGTACCCCCAACGATTTTAGACACGAACTCAAATCCGCTACTTTCCTCAGCGGGCTCTACCTCGACCACGACGTGGCCGTACTGCCCCTTGCCACCGCTCTGGCGAATGAATTTGCCTTCAGCAGTAGTAGCTTTGCGGATTGTTTCACGGTAAGCGACCTGAGGAGCGCCAATGTTGGCCTCCACCTTAAACTCCCGGAGCATGCGATCGACGAGAATGTCCAGGTGTAGCTCCCCCATACCTGCAATCACCGTTTGATTGGTTTCAGGATTAGTGCTAACTCGGAACGTAGGGTCCTCTTCCGACAGCGATTGCAAAGCCTTAGCCAGCTTGTCCATGTCCTGCTTTGTCTTTGGCTCCACCGCTACAGAGATCACGGGCTCCGGCACAAACAGGGATTCTAAGACGATGGGATCGGCAGGATCACAAATGGTGTCGCCGGTAAATGTATCTTTAAGGCCAATGGCGGCTCCCAAATCCCCGGCCCGCAGTTCGTCGACCTCAATGCGATCGTCGGCCTTAAGCACAATCAGCCGAGAAATACGTTCCTTTTTGTCTTTGGTAGCGTTGTAGATATAACTGCCCTTTTTGAGCACCCCAGAGTAAACTCGAACAAAGGTTAGCCGACCGTAGGGATCAGCCATAATCTTGAAGGCTAAAGCGGCCAAAGGTGCATCGTCATCGGCAGGGCGCTCAGCGATCTCACCATTGGGCAGGTGCCCTTGAATCGGTGGCACTTCGACAGGGGAAGGAAGATAGTCAACAACCGCATCTAGAAGCAGCTGTACCCCTTTGTTTTTGAAGGCAGACCCACAGAGAACTGGCACAATCGTGCCTTGGATTGTGCCTTTGCGGAGGGCAGCCGCGATTTCGTCGGAGGACAGCGGTTGCCCTTCAAAATACTTCTCCATAAGGAGATCGTCGGTTTCAGCCACCGCTTCAACTAGCTTGGCTCGATACTCCTCTGCCACATCCTGGACATCGGTCGGTATCTCTGTGTCTTCAAAGTTTTGACCCAGGTCATCATGGTAGATACGGGCCCGCATGGCGACCAAGTCAACAACGCCCTGAAAGCCTCCCTCAGCTCCGACGGGAACCTGAATCGGTACTGCGTTTGCGCCCAGGCGATCGCGCAGCTGACCGCAAACTTTAAAGAAGTCTGCTCCAGTGCGGTCCATCTTGTTGACGAAGGCAATGCGAGGAACCTGGTAGCGATTGGCCTGACGCCAAACGGTTTCCGACTGAGGTTGCACACCCCCTACCGAATCAAATACCGCAATCACCCCGTCCAAAACGCGCATAGAACGTTCGACTTCAATGGTGAAGTCAACGTGACCAGGGGTGTCAATGATGTTGATTTGATTATCACGCCAGTTGGTGGTAATAGCCGCTGCCGTGATTGTGATGCCGCGCTCGCGCTCCTGCTCCATCCAGTCAGTAACGGCCGTGCCCTCGTGCACCTCACCAATTTTGTGGACGATGCCTGAGTAGAACAGAATTCGCTCTGTGGTTGTGGTTTTGCCAGCATCAATGTGAGCGGCAATACCAATATTTCTAACCCGCTCTAGGGGTGTTGTCCTTGCCACAGTTACCTCCTCGTCATTCTATGGCTGGCCGTTTCGGATACCGGAACAAATTTATTCTAGGAAGCAGAAACAGCGATCGCCAACGAACCCGGCGCTATGGCCCTGCAAAACCGGGCGAGCCTAGTAACGGTAGTGGGCGAACGCCTTGTTGGCCTCTGCCATACGGTGGGTTTCTTCACGCTTGCGAACGGCACCGCCAGTTTCGTTGGCAGCATCCATCAGCTCGTTAGCCAACCTGATTGCCATCGATTTACCAGGACGCTGGCGGGCAAACTGAGTCAGCCAGCGCAGGGCCAGGGCTACGCTACGCTCTGATCGCACTTCCATCGGCACCTGATAGGTAGCACCGCCGACCCGACGAGCCTTAACCTCAACCAGGGGTGAAGCATTGCGCACGGCCCGTTCAAATACATCTAGAGGATCACCGCCGCTGCGCTCCTTGATGATGGTGAAGGAGTTGTAGATAATCTTGTCAGCCAGAGACTTTTTGCCGCTAGTCATCAGGCGACGGCTCATCATGGTGATGAGACGGCTGTTGTAGACAGAATCAGGCGGAATCGGACGCTTTTGAACAACGGTACGGCGAGACATGATCTAAATTCCAGTAGCGATAAGGCTGCGTAGCTGAATTAACAAAATTACCTAACAAAGACAGGCTTGGCTAAGCCCTACAGTATCCAACCAAGATAGAAGATCCAACCAAGATAGAAGCTAGGACGCTAGAGTAACTGATACACCCGAAGCGAGCGGGCTGCTCAGCGACTCGATCCTGGTTTTCTGCCCAACGGCTTTCTTCAGAACAGGCTTTTTTTACGATGCTTGCTTGGGTCGTTTGGCCCCGTACTTAGAGCGTCCCTGGCGACGGTCTTTTACACCGGCAGTATCAAGGGTGCCGCGAATAATGTGGTAACGAACTCCAGGCAAATCTTTAACCCGACCGCCACGAATCATGACTACGGAGTGCTCCTGGAGGTTGTGGCCAATACCAGGGATGTAGGCCGTAACCTCAAAGCCAGAAGTCAAACGAACCCGAGCTACCTTCCGCAGAGCCGAGTTCGGCTTTTTAGGCGTAGTGGTATAAACACGGGTGCAAACCCCCCGACGCTGAGGACAGCTCTTCAAGGCAGGGGATTTGGTTTTCTTGTCGGCTTTTTGGCGCTCGCTCCGGATGAGTTGCTGAATCGTGGGCATAGGATGCTTGTTGTGCTACGGCGGGTGGACTCAAGTTTTCACAAGATCTAATGCTAGCACTGTGAATTGGCTTTGGTCAAATGCGATGACTTTGGGTTTGAGCTGCCGTGGCTAGCCGGTTGGCAGCCCGCCAGTGCAGTCCTGGCTAACGGGAGCGTTAGCGTTGAGCGAGAAGGCATTTCCGCAGCCGCAGGTGCGCTGAGCTAGGGGGTTAACAAAGCGAAAGCCCCCGCCCATTAGGTCTTCGGCATAGTCAATCGTAAGATCTTGCAGGAGGTCTAGATCGCCTAATGGCACCGATAGGCTGATGCCGTTACAGTCTATGGTTTTTGCTGTGTCGGCATCGGGGCACATAGTTTCAGCCGTGAGGCGGTAAGTCCATTCAGCGCAGCCGCCCGGCTCCAGCGTAAGGCAAGCCTGAGGTGGCTGCTGGGTGCTGCTAGTCACCTGCCGAGCTAGCAACCGCTTGATTTCCTGGGCGGCGGCGGGGCGAATGTGAATCATGGACGATAGCGACAAAAAACGGCGATAGTGCTGAGCTTAGCACTATCGCCGCAGACTATTTATAGGTTGTTTAACTGGCTTAGAACTAGGCGATCGGACTGGCCAGAGCCTAGGCTGTTTCGACCCGAGAGTAGTCGTCTTGAAAGCGAACAATATCGTCTTCGCCTAAATATTCGCCGTTCTGTACCTCAATCAGCACCAGGGGAATGACACCCACGTTCTCAAGCCGGTGCTGTGTGCAGGGAGGCACATAGGTGGATTGATTGCTGGAGAGCAAAATTTCGTCGTCGCCACAGACGACTTTGGCGGTGCCAGAGACGACAATCCAGTGCTCGCTGCGATGATGATGCATCTGTAGGCTGAGACGATGGCCGGGTTTTACTTCTATACGCTTAATTTTGTAGCCACGGCCTTCTTCGAGCACTGTATAACAACCCCAGGGACGCAGGCCTGTTTCAGCAATTTCTTTGCCGTTGTTGGTGGCTAGGGCCAAGGCCGAAGGCTGAATTGACTCTTCCAGTTTTGGCATAGTGAATAGTTCTCCTAGAACCTAAAGGTTAAGACTGCGCCAGGAACGGCGACGCTGGGCCGCATTTCTTTAGGGTGCCCATCCCTGTGAGACTGTCAATTGAACTCAAAGGTTTCGCAAGGTCGTGTTTGACTGGCCCAAAGGATTGGGCCACGTTTCTCAGCCAACAGTTTAGCAAGGGCAACTGATTGACCAGGGGATTTCGGCGGTTCAGAGG
This sequence comes from Nodosilinea sp. AN01ver1, assembly GCF_050565655.1. Classification (NCBI taxonomy): domain Bacteria; kingdom Bacillati; phylum Cyanobacteriota; class Cyanophyceae; order Nodosilineales; family Nodosilineaceae; genus Nodosilinea; species Nodosilinea sp. AN01ver1. The sequence goes on from NZ_JBNXVS010000026.1 coordinate 21,769, forward strand.
AGCAACCATACGAAGTCTTTACACCCTGCTTTGACATGTTAAGGAAGTGAGAGAACGTTTAGGCGATATCGCTGCCCAATGCTCGGGAAGGAACAAGCAACGGCAATTCATAGAGGGCGGAGTGAGTTTGTATCGTGCTGTGGGCGCTACTGATCACGCGGTGAAGGCTATGGGAGAAAGAGGCCGATGCCGTTGTTGACTCGGGCGGCGGTGCGGGGAGAACGGTTAATTAAGCGTCCACCGAGGTAGAGGCTAGCCGAACTGCCGCCGTCTAGATTGAGGGCATCAGTAGTGCCGAGCTGAAGCATGATCTGGGCCAGCTGGCTGAGCGTGGGGCCAGGACCTGCCGGGCTGTTGTGGACAGCGACCAGCAAAATTTCACCGTTGGGGGTAGTGCCAATGGCGCTGCGAGGTGCGGCCTGGGTGGCAAAGGCCTGACTGAACTGCTCGAGACCAGCGTCGAGGACGAGGGCGCGATCGCGCAGCAGCAGCGGTCCACCGCCAATCAGGTTGGGGAAAGGGGCTAGGGTCGCGGGCAACAGCTCGGATGATAGAGAAACCTGTTGCCCAGGGGGCAACGCTTGAGCCGCTGTGGCATAGGAGCGCAGAGCCAGAAGATAGCCGTTGGTGGGGATCGGCAGCCCCGCTGCCCCCAAGGTGTTGGCGGCCCGCTGGTTGACGACCACGCCATCTACGACCGTAACGATGGTTTCGCCGTCTAGGACAGGGCGGTAGGTCGGCCCCCAGGTGGGCGTATATAGCCCAATGCCGGCCTGCACGTAGCCGCTGTTGATCGCCTGCACCGGAAACGTTTGCCCACTGCCGGTAGTGAGGGTTTGGTTAAGCACCAGACGCTCCATGCGTATCTGGCCCTGGTCGTTCCAGCCTACGACGCCACGGCTCAGAATGGGCCCGGAGACCCAGTCGTTGTTAGCGCGTACGGCCCCCAGAGGGTACTGATTGTTGCGGTTAAAGAAGCCGGCATTGATGGCGGCGGCGGCCTGCCAGCGCTGGGCAATGGTGGTCAGGGGAGCCGTGCCTGTGGCCGTGGTGGGGTCTGTCCAGATGGGGCGGAGGTTAACCTGGTCTGGGTCCAATTGCAGCCAGTAAACCGGAAATGGCTGCCCGGCCACAGAGACATACCGCTGCTGCCAGCGAACGCCGGGTGCCCAGGCAATGCTGTGGGGCTGGAGAGTATCGGCCCGAATATCGACCACAATCTGGTTGGCACGAGTAGACAGGCGAGGCGGCTGGCTGGTGCTGGCCTGGAATCGCAGGGCACCCGCTACGGGGGTGACCGTGAGTGAGCCCAGGTAAGCTCCGGCGGGGGCGGCGATCGCCTCTCTCAGCACGCGATCGGCGGCGGTAGCCCCCAGCGTCAGAGTGAGCGTGTCGGCGCTATCGCTCAGGGTGATGGGCACCGGGCCAGATAGGTCTAGGGTTAAGCGCTCACCACCAGACAGAGCCTCCCGACGCACGGCGACGACCTGGGCCGGGGGCGCAGTAATTTGCAGGACATTGCCCTGGGGCTGCACCTGCCAGCCGTGGCGCTGGGCCAGGGGGGCAATGTCCAAATATCGGTAACCGCCGTGCACCCAGGCGGACAGTTCTACCGCGCCACCTGGCTCGGTAAACCACTGTACCGGCTGACGGTCGGGCTGGTTGCTGCTGAGCAGAGTAGCTCCCATGTGATCGGTAACGCCATAGTCGGCAAGGCCGATCTGACCGTTGGTGATCATCCAGGGAACGGCGGCCTGAGTGCCGTTGACGATTAGAACTTGGCCCTGGGCCGTGGGACTGGCTGGGACTGCTTCAGCCAGGGTTGCCTCAGGTATCGGGCTAGGCGCTGCAGCCGTGGCGGCGATCGGGGCGATCGCCCCCAGCAGGCTCAGTGAAACCCACCCTCCCACGGCCCAGCGACCGCCTCGGCGGGTAAGGTTTGGAAACAAAGCTAAGCCTGGCAGTTTAACCATGGGAAATTTGTGTAAATAGCTCGTGAATGTCTGAGTATTATGAAGATAGCTGGCTGTGCCCCAAGCCGTTTAGAAACGATTGCAGGCGATTTTGAAACAATGGTTACCGTTGCGATTGCTTAATTCTAAGAAGCTGTGACTAAATGCTGAGCCTAAGGTTTGTAAACTACTGATAAAGTCTGTAAATTACAGATAAAGCGCAGCATGCGCTAATGCTTTCTCGGCTAGTTCTCTCAGTCAGCGGCTGCTGTTTTCAGCTCCCTCAATTGGAACACGACTCAGGGTATGGCGAGCCGGGCCAGATGCAGGCACTGCCCCAGGCCCAGACTGGATAGCTCCCATCATGCTCAAAACAAGTTCAGGTCAGTTAGTTTTTCTGGCCGGGTTCTTTGGCCCCTAGCCCCTAGTTCAACCCCTGGTGCGTCGCTGCTGTAGGGCGATGCTGCTAGCCCCCGGATACAGTTTTTTGTTCGCTACTCAATAAATTAGTTTTGCTCTTCCGTAGGACGTACCCCTGTGAATCAACCCTATCAACCCCGGCAGCATACCCGTTCTGAATGGCCTAACTGGGGACCCAAGTCACTGGTCGAAGAACGGGATGCTTGCGGTGTAGGCTTTTTAGCCGATCGGCAGAATCGTTCCAGCCACGACCTGGTGTTGAGGGCGCTAGCCGCCCTCGACTGCATGGAGCATCGGGGGGGACGCTGCGCCGACCAGGACTCGGGCGACGGAGCTGGGGTGATGACGGCGATTCCGTGGGCGGTGCTCAACCGCTGGGCAGAGGCCCAGGGGCACGGGTCGCTGGAGAGCGAGCGCACTGGGGTAGCGATGATGTTTCTGCCCAACCACGAGGGGGCTGCGGCCTTTGTGCGAGATACCTTTAACCAGGTTGTTGAAGCAGAAGGTCTGAAGGCCATTGGCTGGCGTGTCGTGCCCGTGCGGCCCGAGGTGCTGGGGGCGCTGGCGAAGCAGTACCAGCCTCGAATTGAGCAGCTTATTATGACGGCGGCGACCGAAACCGGGGCCGACCTGGAGCGGCGTCTATATCTAATACGTCGCCAGGTGCTGCACCTGGTGGCGAATGCCGTGGCTAACCCCGGTACCTTAGAGGCAGATCTGGGGGCCGGGCTTCAGGAGTTCTACGTCTGCTCGTGCTCGTGCCGCACCATTGTGTACAAGGGTATGGTGCGATCGGCGGTGCTGGCGATGTTCTATACCGACCTGCGCGACCCCGATTACGTCAGCTCCTTTGCGGTGTATCATCGCCGCTTCAGCACCAACACCATGCCCAAGTGGCCCCTGGCGCACCCGATGCGGCTGCTGGGCCACAACGGCGAAATCAATACGCTGGTGGGCAATATCAACTGGATGGTGGCGCGACAGGCCGATCTGTACCATCCGGTCTGGGGCGATCGCTTTGAGCTGCTGAAACCGATTGTTAACGCCGATAACAGCGACTCAGCCAACCTCGACAACGTGATGGAGCTGCTGGTGCGATCGGGGCGTTCTCCCCAGGAAGCGCTGATGATGATGGTGCCTGAGGCCTACAACAACCAGCCTGAACTGGACGCCTACCCCGAAATTACTGACTTCTACGAGTACTACAGCGGTCTACAGGAGCCCTGGGATGGCCCAGCGCTGGTCGTCTTTAGCGACGGTACCCAGGTGGGGGCAACGCTCGATCGCAACGGTCTGCGCCCGGCCCGCTACGTGGTTACCAAAGACGATTTGCTGATGGTGTCGTCGGAGGCCGGGGTGCTGAATGTTGCCCCCGAAGACATTCTCGAAAAAGGGCGGCTGGGCCCCGGCCAGATGATTGCCGTCGACCTGCACAGCCAGGAAATTCTCAAAAACTGGGCGATCAAGCAGCGAGTGGCGACCCGGCACCCCTATGGCCAGTGGCTAAAGGCGAACCGAGCCGAGCTTCAGCCCCAGCTGTTTAGAGAAGCTACACTCTATCCCCCCGATGACCTGCTGCGGCAGCAGAGCGCCTTTGGCTACACGCTCGAAGACGTCGACATGATCATTCAGGATATGGCGGCTCAGGGCAAAGAGCCCACCTTCTGCATGGGCGACGACACGCCTCACGCGGTGCTGTCAGAGAAGCCGCACCTGCTTTACGACTATTTCAAGCAGCGCTTTGCCCAGGTGACGAACCCGGCGATCGATCCCCTGCGGGAGCGGCTGGTGATGTCGCTCGACACGCAGCTCGGGGCCCAGGGTAATTTGCTCGATGAGCAGCCTGAGTATGCCCGGCTGCTAAAGCTAGAAAGCCCGGTGATCAATGAAGTTGAGCTGGAGCAGATCCATAACTCGGGCTTTGCAACGGCAACGCTGTCGACGCTGTACTCGATTGCCGACGGCCCAGCCGGGCTAAGAAAAGCAGTGGAGGCTCTGTGCAATCGTGCCGATGAGGCGGTCAAGGCGGGTAAGACTATTCTGGTGCTCAGCGATCGCGTTGACGACCAGGGCAACCCCGCGCCCCTCTCCGCCGAAACCAGCTACATTCCCCCGCTGCTGGCGGTGGGAGCCGTACACCACCACTTGATTCGCAACGGGCTGCGCATGCGCACCTCCCTGGTGCTGGAGACGGCCCAGTGCTGGAGCACCCACCATTTTGCCTGTCTGATCGGCTACGGGGCCAGCGCCGTGTGCCCCTACTTAGCCCTGGAGTCAGTGCGCCACTGGTGGAATGACAGCCGCACCCAAAAGCTGATGGAGACGGGCAAGCTGCCTGTAACTACCCTCAACGGAGCCCAGGACAACTACCGCAAGGCCGTAGATGCGGGCCTGCTGAAAATTCTCTCTAAAATGGGGATCTCGCTGATTACCAGCTACCGGGGAGCCCAGATCTTTGAGGCGATCGGCATTGGCTCCGACCTGCTCGATCTCGCGTTTCGGGGCACCACTTCGCGCTTAGGCGGCATTTCCCTGAGCGATCTAGCCCAGGAAACCATTCGCTTCCACCAGCGGGCGTTCCCTGAGCTGTCGGCCAAGCGGCTGCAAAATATGGGCTTCGTGCAGTCGCGGCCCAGCGGCGAGTACCACATGAACAACCCCGCCATGTCGAAGCTGCTGCACAAGGCGGTGGCCGATCGCCAGTACGACCACTACGAGCTGTACCGCGCCCAGCTCGAAAATCGCCCGATCACCGCTCTGCGGGATCTGCTCGACTTTGAGAGCGATCGCGAGCCTATTTCTATAGACGAGGTTGAGCCGGTAGAGACAATCATGCGTCGCTTCTGCACCGGGGGCATGTCGCTGGGGGCGCTGTCGCGCGAAGCCCACGAAGTGCTAGCGATCGCCATGAACCGGATCGGCGGCAAGTCGAACTCTGGCGAGGGGGGTGAAGACCCGGTGCGCTTTAAGGTGCTCTCCGACGTTGATGGCGACGGCAACTCGTCTACGTTTCCTCACCTGCACGGGCTGAGAAACGGCGATACCGCCAGTTCGGCCATCAAGCAGGTGGCCTCGGGCCGCTTTGGGGTCACCCCTGAGTACCTGATGCACGCTGACCAAATCGAAATCAAGCTGGCTCAGGGCGCTAAGCCTGGAGAAGGCGGCCAGCTGCCCGGCAAGAAGGTCAGCCCCTACATCGCCATGCTGCGCCGCTCGAAGCCCGGTGTGGCCCTGATCTCGCCGCCGCCTCACCACGACATCTACTCCATCGAAGACCTGGCTCAGCTGATCTTCGACCTGCACCAGATCAACCCGAGGGCGGGGGTATCGGTGAAGCTGGTGTCGGAAGTTGGCATTGGCACGATCGCCGCCGGGGTGGCCAAAGCCAACGCCGATGTAATTCAGGTGTCGGGCCACGACGGCGGTACCGGAGCCTCGCCGCTCAGTTCGATCAAGCATGCTGGGGTGCCCTGGGAACTGGGTCTGACCGAGGTGCATAAGGTGCTGATGGACAACGAGCTGCGCGATCGCGTTACCCTGCGCGTTGACGGCGGCCTCAAAACCGGCTGGGACGTGGTCATGGGCGCGCTGATGGGGGCCGAGGAGTTTGGCTTTGGCTCCATCGCCATGATCGCCGAGGGCTGCATTATGGCCCGGGTCTGCCACACCAACAACTGCCCGGTAGGCGTCGCCACCCAAAAAGAAGAGCTGCGCCAGCGGTTTACCGGCGTGCCTGAGCACGTGGTCAATTTCTTCTATTACATTGCCGAAGAGGTGCGATCGCTGCTGGCCCGCCTGGGTTATACCTCGCTGCTCGATATCGTGGGTCGAGCCGATTTGCTCAAGCCCCGCGCTGGAGTTGCACTGGTCAAGACTAGCGGGCTAGATCTAACTACCCTGATGGCGCTGCCCGATGGGCGCGGCGATCGCGCCTGGCTCAAGCACGAGGCCATCCACAGCAATGGCCCTGTGCTCGACGATGAAATACTGGCTGATGCTGACATTCAGCAGGCCATTCAAACCCAGGGCAGCGCCACCAAAACCTACGCTGTAGTCAATACCGATCGCACGATTGGCGCTCGCGTTGCTGGGGCGATCGCCGAAAAGTACGGCAACGCAGGCTTTGAAGGGCAGCTCAACCTCACCTTTGAGGGTAGCGCTGGTCAAAGCTTTGGGGCCTTTAACCTCCCCGGCATGGCCCTAACCCTCATTGGCGAATCAAACGACTACGTGGGTAAAGGCATGCACGGTGGCGAAATCGTAGTTAAGCCCCCGGCAGGCATTACCTACAACCCTTCGACCAACGTCATTGTGGGCAACACCTGCCTCTATGGGGCAACCGGCGGCACCCTTTACGCGCTGGGCACTGCTGGAGAGCGGTTTGCCGTCCGCAACTCCAAGGGCCAGGCTGTGATCGAAGGAGCCGGGGATCACTGCTGCGAGTATATGACTGGCGGCGTAGTCGTGGTGCTGGGGCCGGTAGGGCGGAACGTGGGCGCTGGTATGACCGGCGGCCTCGGCTATTTCCTCGATGAAGACGGTCGGTTCCCGGTGCGGGTCAACCCCGAAATCGTCAAGGTTCAGCGGGTGATTACCCCCACTGGAGAAGCCCAGCTGAAGGCGCTAATCGAGGCCCACCTGGCCCACACCGGTAGCCCTAAAGCCCAGCAGATACTGACCCACTGGAGCGAGTACCTGCCCAAGTTCTGGCAGGTAGTGCCTCCTTCTGAGGCCGATACGCCAGAAGCCAACCCCGACACGGCCAGCGTCGAGAAGATTCTCAGCTCTAGTCAGTCGTAGCCACTCCAGGCTATGTCGGGTCAGGCTCAAAGCTAGCTAAGTAGGCACAAAAGCATAAGAGGATGGGGCGAGAATGGCAGGAGGAATAGCTTCCTTTCTCAAATTCAAGCCCTCCTTTGGTCTCGGCCCTGGTATCTTCATGTGTTACAGTTAATCTTTGGTCATGGCACGTCGTCAATGGCGATGCCAGTGCGGGCAGAGTGTCTGGTGGGCAAGTGCCGCCATATCTGCTGATTTGTTTCGCGCAGATAGCGCCTCCCAACGTGGGGAACCCCCTCATGTAACTGCCATTCTTTGTTTGCTGATCACATCTGCCCTGTTGTCTGAGGTTATTGAATGTCTAAGCGTCGCAATCCTAAAAAAGAAAAAGCCCTGCGTAACCAGGCCTACGCCCGCAAGTTTCGCAAGAAGCGTTCCGGTAATCAGCGCTTCTTCCGCCGCAACAACTCTGGCGCTACTGATGAAGAGAGTAGCGAAGATAAAGAGAGCAGTGATTATTCCAGCAACAACAACTAAGCCAACTCCAGAGCTTTTACGAGCTTAGGGTTTTGGCCAAGGCGGCGGCGGCGGCATGACCGGAGGCGATCGCCCCCTCTACATTTCCTCCGTTACACCAGTCGCCGCATCCCACCAGGTTTGGCAATGCGGGATTGCTCAAGAGTGGGGCACCTAATGCTTGACGCACAAACCCGTAGCGCCATCTATGAACTTGCATCCACTCAGGGGAAAGCATCCAGGCCGCTAAGGATGCCGCCTTTGATAGCAGCGCTCGGCCTAAAGGCTCAAGGTCGCTTTGATCTAGAGAATTAGCCGCGAACGTCGGGCTACTGTGAAGCACAACCACCGGTTCCTGTGGATCGGTGCGTTTGCTGCTGTCTAAGGCTAGCCACCGCCAGGTTGGGTGGGTATCACTAGAAACCATCCAGCCGCTTGAGCCAGTTTGCCCAGGCAAACGAGCCGATTCTCCAGGGCCGTAGCCTGCCATAACCGTGATTACAGCGTCGTAAACAACCGATGAAAGCTGACCCAGCAGCGCTTGCACCTCTTCACTGGCCTGGGCGGCCCTGTGCATTAACGCCGCCGCCTGAGGTGCAGGAATAGCCACGACCAGACCCCTGGCTGTGAATGCTTTGGGCTGTCCGACTGCTCCCAAAAACTCCCCCTCAACCTGCCATCCCTGAGGTAGCGGGGTTATGGCAGTAGCTCGCCACTGCCGATGAATAGTCAGCCCTGGAGCCAGGGCTTTAGCAATTGAACTCATCCCCTGAGGAGCGGCGTAGAGCGTAGCTGTTGCCGTAGCTTTCAGTTCTCCATCGGCTCCAAGTTCAAAACGCTCTGGCTGCCAGGGCTGAAGAATGCCTGCTGCTACCAGGTCAGAGATAAGGCTAAGGTTTGAGTGATGATTGGAAGTATGACTTGAGTCTTCAAAGGGCTGCAGGTAGCGACAGCCGTGGTCTATGGCCGTACTGCCAATCCGGCGGGTTGCTAGCCGCCCCCCTAGCCCCCGCGACTTATCGACCACCACGACCCGGTAGCCTGCCTGGTGCAGTGCCTGGGCCGCTATCAGCCCGCTTAACCCCGCCCCAATTACTACCACATCTTCCATATCGGTTTCTCCTAGAATTTTGTCGTGTCGCCGTTGCCCCACATCCTATCTTGGGGAATTGTGTAAAAATGTAAGACAGTTTTTAAACGGTGACGCCCGGTGGATGAGCTGCGATCTGCCCTGGAGCTAGCGACAGATGACGAACTCTTGGCCCTGACAGACATGCTGTTTCGGCCACGGTTTAACCCGCTAGATTACTTGCAAAATGCCGACCCGCTAACCGTTCAGAGCGGGACTCGACAGCAGTGGCTCGACCGTCTGGAGCAGCGCTTTCGGTTTCTGGCCGCCGATGGCCTGACGGTTATTAACGGCCGCAGCCAGCGAGTGACCTACCGTCAAGCGCTAGTTCAGGTCTGCCACTACCTCAAGCTGCCCTACGCCAAGGCCTGGTCTACCGATGATCTAGAGGCAGAGGTTTTTCTCCATCTGCTGCGCAGCAACTGGAAGAAGCTGCCTCAGGTTGAGCGCGATCGCCTTCAACAGTCTTTGAAGCAGTCTTTAACCGGTTCGGCTCAGTTTGAGGCTTTACCGCTTGCCCTGCAGGCAAATCCGCTGGGCTTGCTGGCCAAGGGCAGCAGTGCTGTAGCCGTCAGCGCTGTGCTACGTCCCTGGCTCCTGCAGCAAATTGCCCGGCAAATGGCTTTTCAGCTGGCTCGCTACGAAGTTGCTCGTCAAGCGATGGTGAAGGGGGGCGGTACAGTCATCGCTCAAATTCACCAGCAGTTGGCCCTGCGGATGGCATCTCGGGGGGTAGCCGCTAGTGCCGCCCGCTATGGAGCCACCCGAGCCGTTTTTTCGGTGCTAGGACCGGCCCTGTGGGGCTGGTTTTTGGCTGATCTGGGCTGGCGGGCCGTGGCTACCAACTACAGCCGAGTGATTCCGGTGGTGTTTACTCTGGCCCAAATTCGCCTGACCCGATCCTTTGAAGCTCAGTCATCTGAAACTTGGGGACTGGCCCCAGGGTAATGGTTCCTAGCCCTTGTCTCTTGCCAACCGCCCTGCCAGTGGGATGCTATGCCTAATTTGAACTCAAAGCCCAAAACCCACTACGACCAGTTGGGGGTCAAGCCAACCGCTAGCCCCCAGCAAATTCGACGCGCTTTTCGCGACCTGAGCAAGCTTTACCATCCCGATACCACTGAACTACCTGCCGCCGAAGCCACCGCAAAATTTCAGCAGCTTAACGATGCCTACGCCATTCTCAGCAGCCCCGATCGCCGCTGGGCCTACGATCAGCAGGTGGGCTACTCCCGCGTTTCGGTGATGCAGCCCCTAGAGTCGCTGCGGCAGACTCCGGCTACCCCCCAGCGGCGTGAGCCCGCCAACATGTACCTTGACCCCACCGATCGCCCCCTCTCGGCAGGAGAAATTTTTGCCCTCTTTATTTTGGGGCTCACCTTTGTGGCTTGTCTGGCTCTGGTCGTTACCGTTAGTCTTACCCGAGGCGAGTATGCAGCCAAGCTAGCGGGGCCGGACTTAAGCTCGAATGTAGAAACACCAGTTGAGCAAGCCCTTTCTGAGGTCGAAGTGCCTACCACTCCCCAGACCAGCTATCCAGAGTCCTTCCTCAAAGTAGCCCCTGTCCTTCCTGCTGATCCGAGTTATACAAGTCCCTCGGTCGCCTCACCACCAAAGTGGTTGTAGACCATTGTTGTTTACCTGATCTCATCAGCTTCGTCCCCCTTCCCCACATCCTATGGCCCTTCCTTCGGCAGCTACACCCCTCTACAATCACCCTTTGCCCGATATTGAAATATGGCTACGCCAGCAGGGTTGCACCCAAGACAGCGACGAACTGCACAGTTGGCATGTAGTACGTCCCCGATGGGAAGCTGAAATTGTGCTTGAAACAGACTGCATCGTGGTGCGCTACATCAGCGCTGGGGCCGATGAAAAAGACATCCAGCGGGTGTTCAAATATTCTCTCAGTCGCCAAGACCTAGAAGAAGCTATCTTCTCTGGCCCTTAGCCACCACTATTGACTCTGCTCTAACGAAGGCTTTAGCGGGCGATCGCCGCGATTTCGCTCTATTGCTTAGTGTTCAACGATGCGGCCTTGGATGATGTCAGGTGGCTAAGAGTGATACATCTTCTCCTCTGACCAGGTGGTTTAAGCCCCGATAGTGAACGTCAGGCTAGCTTTTGGCCACAGTACGGTAACAGATTCAAGCTTTGGCTGCGCCTATACAAAGCAATGCATCACGCTAGAAATAGCCAAAATGCCAAGATTTGTCATTAGTCAAACCAAGAGACTCTTCTAGCCGTCAACAAGACGTCTCGGGCCTTGCCTAGACGCCTAAGCCTTACCCACCCGTGATGCTGTTGCTTTCTGAAAACCGTCAGAGCAACGTTGAATTCAGTATTTTCACTTAGACAAAAGCTCTATTTCTGGGTACTTTCACGGTAGCCAATCATTTCTTTACGGTTTCTTTATCAAAACTTTGCGAAGCACCTCTCTTTTAGGATTAAATTGAGATTAACCAAAGGTAAAGGTAAGTTGATGTTGAAGCTATAAAAAGTTGTTGCCACTGGTTTAATACAGCGCTCTTTTCCTTAGTCGGCCATTTCGGATCTGAGAACCGACAGCCTTCTGCAACATGAGTATTCGAACTGTCATCTCAGGACGCAGCTAAGGTATGTCTTCTTTTGTCTACCAGCACTGTTTTTAAGCAACACGATGCCTACAGGCTGACTACCCAACATCTATCTCTACTGCAATGCCTTTTTAAGACTTACTAAAGGAGGAGCCGTGACTGTCATTGATTCGCCTCGATCTAGAGATCGTCAGAAAAACGATCAGCGAAAATATGCGATCTGGCTCAACTTTTTGGTGACGCTACTGGTTACTAACCTAGTGAGCATCTACGTTGTCAGTCATAGTAGTACTGACTTGAGCTTTATCTTTTATGAAGATAGCGTACTAGAGAGTCTAAGCGCAATTTTCTACTTTGTAGCAGCGGGTATTTTTGCCTTTGGTTTTAAAGGTAGGCCAGCTCCACTGCGATTTTGGTGTCTGTTTTTTGCAGTTTTGATGTTTTTGGTTGGGGGAGAAGAAATTAGCTGGGGTCAGCGTTTATTTGGTATTGCGACACCTGAGTCACTGAGCACTGTAAATGTTCAAGACGAGTTCAATATTCACAATATTGATGGCATTCACCAGCACGTGCGTTTAGCAGGTGTTGCGTTTATCAGCTTTTTTTGTTTCCTAATTCCTGTCACAAATCGATTGAGTGAGTCGCTGCAACGTTTCTACTCACGCTGGGGAATACCGATGTTTCCCTTTAATACAATGTGGTTGGTACTGCTGTCTTTACTATTCATGATAGTGCCACGAGCCATAAACTTACCAAACACCTTTGTCCTTGACGAAATCGGTGAGTTCCTGCTTTCCTTTGCCTGGATTCCTTTTGCGCTTTATAACTCCATAGGGCTTAAGTCAAATGCTGTCATCAAGTGCGACGCCTAGGGTGGAGTCAACACCCTTCTATTTAGTGCTCACATTGCGGTTTAGGATGTCAACCTAGCGCTAATAAGTTGAGGCTCGATCGCACGATTTACCTTTAGAGCATGTTTTTATTTTGAACTGGAGCTAAGTGATGCGATCTCCGGTTTGCTAAACCTCGGTTCACAATCAGGAACCCCGTAGGGGCATAGCATGCTATGCCCCTACCAATTACTACCTAAGCGTCGTAAACGCAAAGCAAGCAAACGCTACAGTCAAGTAGAGCAGGCCGTTGCTCTGCGCTCTTGGCAATTAGTATTAAATGCGGATGAAAGGACTTGAACCTTCACGTCCGAAGACACTAGAACCTAAATCTAGCGCGTCTACCAATTCCGCCACATCCGCGTTTGGCTCTTTAGCATAGCAAACAACCGGGGGGCGTGGGAACCTATTTTTCAAATTTTGCTAAATGGGCAGTTACGGGATTCATCCGCTTTGACAATTGGCTGACCTAACAGGGGCAGCGAGGTAGCTGTAAAGCACTGTCGGCATTGCGCCAGCCCGGCATGGATAGTTCGCATCTTCCATACTTGCAGTTTATCTAGCGCCGGGACTCAAGTACGGCACACCTCCTGCCCTAGCTTTTGGAGCCGCAACGAAAAGGTAAGTGGCTCAGCCCCTTAGGTTAGGCGGCATGTGGTGGACCTACCCGCTGCTAACACTCCATTTGGGCTACAGGCCATCACTGGGCATTGCTACCAATCCCTAAAAGCGAAAACAAATCGCTGGAAATAGCAAACCTAATTTAGCAGTCCCGCATAAACTGTGGAACTGCATAGGCGGACGCCTTGCCTGCGCAGGTGATGCCTTGACATATTAACTCAAGTCATTACAGCTCTTTTGAGAGGATGTTTGAAAAGTCTTACCTCTTGTAGCAAAAGTGAAGATCCCCCTTGTTACCCTTTTTAAGGGCGCAAGGGGAACCAGCAGGTGACCTAAAGCTATGTCAAATCACTTTTCAAACGCCTCTAAAGCTTTCTTAATATGATCTATCTGTATTTGACCTGTAGATAGACTAACACAAGTGCTTTGAAGGTTATTTTTAGCTATTGCCATTGTTGACCAACTCCAGCAAAATAGCACTTTAAACGGAGAAAACCTAATAAGCTACAATCTCTCTAGGTTAAGCGCCTCGCTTGTCGCAGACAAATGAAAGAATATTCTACATCGTTGATTTTTTGCTAAAGCCAATTTGCCTAACACTTTTGTCTCTTTGAAGCTATTTTTAGTGGTTTTAAGGTCGTGCTAAGGCCTCCAAGAAAATCCGGAAGATATCAAGAATCATCTTGATATCTTTATGCTGTGAAGCTTCAGCCAAGATAGCTTGAAATTATTGCTAATTCAATAAAAGTGTTTTTCACGAACACCAATACCCTGGTGCCCATTCCATGATTAACCCATAGACTGGTTCCATCATGGGGGGAGCAATGTATAACTTCGAGCAATTCTCTAAAGCCGATATGTGTCAATGTGCGGTGACGCTGCGCAACATGGACGAGCGATCGCAGAGTATGGAAGAAACCGCTGATCGGGTGGTGCGCTATCTATATGAGAACTTTGTCGATTCCCGCACTGGCAAGCCTGCCTGCGCTCTAGCCCGTTTCTTTGTCACCCACCCCTTTGGCTTTTTGCCGGCGGCGGTGCAAGAATCAGCTCGGGGCGTTTTGCAGGGGCAGTATGTACCCTCGGCCACCAAGTGCCTGACCCTACTGGCCACCGCTGGCGACGAGCCCCAGTGGAACCAACGCCAAGGCTCTACCGGTCATCAGGGCATTCCGCTGATCGACCAAGACTTTGTGCATCGAGCTCCGATGATTCTGCAGCTAATCCAGCAGTTTGGCTTGGAGGTAAGCAAAGTGATTGAAACCGTACCAACCCTGATTACCGAAACACCTCACAGGGCTTTTAACGTGTTCTACGTGCCTACGGCGTTAGGTAGTCCCTACATTCCGGCCCAGAAGCAGTTTGTAAAGCCCTACGGGGTGGAGTCGGTGCTAGGCTTTGGTGGTTTAACACCGACTGGGGAGCTATTTGCGGTGATTTTGTTTAGTAAGGTCACCATTCCTCTAGAAACAGCCAACCGCTTTCGGTGGCTTTCGGCCTACGTGCGCATTGCAATTGAAGGGTTTGATCGGGCCAGTACATTTACCGAACAGGCCGCTCTGGTTACTCCGGCGCTGCGTTAACTACAGCCTTTAAAGGATCGTCGGTGCTGGGGGGTTGGCCCCAGGGTTTGCAGAGCTAGTCGATGGGCGGCGCTACCGTAGCCTTTGTTGCGGGCTAGATGATAGCCGGGGTAGCGGCGGTCGAGACGAACGATCAGGCGATCGCGCCAAACCTTAGCCAAAATGCTGGCGGCTGCAATTTCGATATGTAGACGATCGCCCTGCACCACCGTTTGCTGAGGCAGGCCCAGATTAGGAATGGCTTGATTACCGTCTATTAAGCAGAGGTCGGGCCGCACGCTCAGGCGACGCAGCGCCCGAGTCATCGCTAGAAGACTGGCGTGGAGAATGTTCAGGCGCTCAATGTCGTAGACAGTGGCTAAACCCAGGGCATAGTCTGTAGCCAGAGCTTGAATCGGTGCCACCAAGCTCTCGCGGCGAGCTGGACTGAGCCGCTTGCTGTCAGTTACCCCCAGCGACTGAAGTTGTTCACAGGCGCTGGGCAGCAGCACGACCGCGGCTGCCACCACGGGGCCGAACAAGCATCCCCGACCCACCTCGTCCACCCCGGCTGCTGTGGTCGTCGAATTATGGTTGAGTTCCACAAACCATTACCCCGGGCCTACTCGTCGCCACCGTCATCGCCACCATCGGCAGCGGAAGACCGACGGCGGCGGCGGCGGCGCACGTTACTGGCCGCTTCGGCCTCTGACTCTGGTGCCGCTTCGATAGGGCTGGGTTCGACCGTCGCTGGGGCCTCAGTAGCTGGCTCGGGAATGCCTGCGATCGCTTCTGGCTGTGCATCTGGCAGTGCGGTACCACTGTCGAAGGCGTCGGCTTCCTGGGCTTTAGCACGAGCCGCCCGGGTACGCACTGTACGGCTGGGAGATGGTTTGGACGATGTGGCGGAATCTGCGATCGCCACTGTCGATACCTCTGCTGGGGTGACTGGAGCCGCCATTGAGACTACCGCTTCTCTAGAAGGCAAAACCGTCTCTGGAGGGGCTTGACCCGGTAGCACCACTGATACCACTACATTACGGGGATCAGGCACCTCCTGGGTCGATAGCACCATCGGCGAAATCCCCATCATGGCGTAGATGCGCTGCTCGTCGGGAGTCATTTCTACAGTCACTACCTGGGGTGAGGTAGCGGGTTTACGATTTCGGGATAAATCGCTTTGGGCATCACTTCGTCCCCCGTTTCGCCCTCGGCTCCGAGGCGCTACTTTATCGTCCTCAGTCTTACTGATAATCACCGGTGCTGCCGGCTCAGCAGGCTCCTTTACATCGAGACTCGGCTCTAATGGGCCTGCCTCTTTAGCCACGGGTGCATCTCTACCGTTAGTGCGAGTGGTGGGTAGAGGGTCACGACGACGACGGCGGCGGTTGTTGCCTCGCCCAGAGCGATCTTGGTAGCTAGGGTGGTTGACCAGATCGAGCTCCTGTAGATCGGGGCGACCATCTAAGCTATCTGTGTCCCCCAGGGGTGGTGCCAGTTGAGGAGCAGCCCCACCGCTAGAAACCCCCGCGCGCGGCATCTCTTGACCGCCGTCGGCCAGCGCCTCGCCGGGCAGGTGAACCAAATGGCCTAGCCCACCACAGGTAGGACAGGGGCGACCAAACAATTCGTAGATATTTTGGCCCTGGCGCTTACGGGTCAGTTCAACGAGTCCGAGTTCAGACAGCTGCGAAATTTGAGGCCGGGCCTTGTCGGAGCGCAAAGCTTTGGTAAAGTGCTCTAGCACCTGTAGCTTGTCGCGCCGCGAGTCCATGTCGATGAAGTCAACCACAATGACCCCGGCAATGTTGCGCAGACGCAGCTGTCGAGCAATTTCAGCCGCCGCTTCGCAGTTGGTCCACAGCACCGTTTCGCGAGCGGTGGCCGAGCGCGTAAAGGAGCCAGAGTTAACGTCAATAACCGTCAGCGCCTCAGTGCGCTCGATAATAATGTAGCCGCCAGAAGGCAGATCTACTCTGGGCTTAAGGGCCTCGCGAATGGCCGCATTAACCCGGAAGTATTCCAGAATGGGGATGCGCTCACGGTGGTGATCAATCAGTACCCCAGCCGGAACCTGGCCATCGCTCCAGTTGGCCAGATGCTGCTTGACTCGCTTCATGCCGGTGCTGGAGTCAGTTACAATGCGATTGACATCGGCATTGTAGGCGTCGCGCAGCACCCGCTGAATAAAATCATCATCGCGGTTGAGCAGAGCAGGCGGCCGAGTGGCTAGGGCCTGCTGCTGAATGCTCTCCCACTGTTTTTGCAGCGTTTCTAAATCTTCAATAATGGCGTTTTCGCTAATGCCCTCGGCCTCGGTGCGCACCAGCAGCCCCATACCGGCAGGCTTCACTAAAATGGCCAGTGCCCGCAGGCGGTTGCGCTCGCTCTCGCTGCGAATGCGCCGTGACAGATTGACCCCTCGTCCCGAGGGCATGAGCACCAGGTAGCGCCCCGGCAGACTGATGTTGCCCGTCAGGCGAGGCCCTTTGTTGCCCGTAGGCTCTTTCATGATTTGCACCAGCACTTTTTGCTGGGGCACCACGAGTTCGGTAATGGAGCCAGCGCTGCGCTTGAGCTTCAGGGGGCCCAGGTCGGTAACGTGCATGAAGCCGTTGCGCTCGCTGTCGCCAATATTAACGAAGGCGGCATCAATACCAGGCAGCACGTTTTCTACCGTGCCTAAATAAATGTCGCTAACCTGGTGGCTACCTGTGGCCACAATCAGCTCTTGGATCTGATCTTCAGAAAAAACCGCAGCGATTCGGTTTTGCTCAGCAATAACAATCTGCTTCGGCATTCAAATTCCTCATACAACGCTCACCGGGGCGAATAAAGTCTGCTTTTCCTGCCCTGAGTGGGTGATTTGGCCATTCACCTGCCACGTCAACACCGCCACCGGGTCGTCGGAAAACTCGTTTGCAAAGGCTTTGCAATCAAGACCATTGCGACACCGCAATGAACTTTTGCTTCCTAAGGGCATGCACAGATCACCTAACTCGCTGGGCGACTCTGGGAATTCTTGTTCGTACTGGATCTCGTTTGCGCTAGATCTGCTTGGGTAAACCGCACAAGCTGAACAAAAATTCTGACAGAAGCCTTGAGCGCTAAGGATGTGTAGCTGCTTAAGACACTTGCTATGCACCTTTGCTCAGGTACATCAGCTCCTGCTGAGTGCATTATAGCGTCAAGCAGAAGCAGCAACATGATGTTGCGTACCTTTTTACCACAAGTATGCAAAATCTGCACCTGCAATGTTGGTCTATATGGCGCAGGCGATCGCCCCATTAAGCAAAAGGGAGGGGCGATCGCAGCTGCGATCGCCCCTCCCTGATTAAACCCTAAATTGTCTTAAGAGGCCGAAGCCGCCGTGGCCCGGGTGCGAGTGCGGCGCTCGGGCACCACAACCTCAGGCTCTGCTTTGGGCTCGGGTTCCGCTTTGGGCTTTGGTTCAGCCTTAGGCTTCGACTGGGCCTTGGGCTTGGGCTCGGCCTGGGGCTGCGACTGCACTGAGCCTTCCACACCAGCGCCCTGAATCAGCAGAATCAGCATTGGGTCACGCTTGTCTAGCTCACGGCGGACCAGGCGGCGCAGATCTTGATCGAGGGCAGCCTTGAGAGCATCCAGGTCAAGGGCCGCTTTGCCGTTGCCGTTAGACACCACCAGCTCAGCACCACGGTTAGATAGTACCTGGGCAATAATTTGCTTCACCTGACCCTGGAAGCGCTCCTGGGATATCGACTGGGCAACCCCTCGAATCTGCACAATGGGGTCGGCCACCAGCTTGCCGTTGCTGCCTATGGTGGCGGCGATGGTAACGACGCCATCTTCCGCTAGCTGCTGCCGCTCCTTGAGCACGTCGCGGCCCACAACCCCAACGCGAGAGGCATCAACCAGTTCAATGCCCGAGGGCACCTGACCGGCAATGCGAATGCCCGCTGGGTTGACTTCAACAATGTCGCCATTGTTGATAATCACCATGTTTTCGGCGGGTACACCCATGCTCTGAGCGGTCTCAGAATGCTTGACCAGCATGCGGTGCTCCCCGTGCACCGGCAGAAAATACTTGGGCCGGGTGAGGGCCAGCATCAGCTTTTGGTCTTCCTGAGCCCCGTGGCCGGAGACGTGAATGCCCTTGTCTTTGCCGTAGACCACCTTGGCCCCGCGCATCATCAGCTTGTCGATGGTGTTAACCACCGAGATGGTATTGCCGGGAATGGGGTTGGCGGAGAACACGACAGTGTCACCTTTCTTGACCTTGATCTGGCGGTGGGAGTCATCGGCGATGCGAGTGAGGGCCGCCATTGGCTCGCCCTGGGAGCCGGTGGTCAAAATCAGCACGTTCTCGTCGGCGGTATGACCCAGCGATTTGAGCGGCAAAAACAGGCTCTCGGGGCATTTGATATAGCCCAGGTCGCGGGCATGGGCGATCACGTTGAGCATCGAGCGGCCCACCACAAACACCTTGCGGTTGTGCTTTTGGGCCAGCTCCAAAATCATATTGACCCGATGCACCGACGACGAAAAGGTGGTGACAATTAGCCGTCCGTCGGCCTTGCCAAACTCGCGATCGAGGTTGGGAAACACCGATCGCTCGGAAGGCGTATGGCCGGGCACCTCGGAGTTGGTGGAGTCGCTGACCAGACACAGCACGCCCTTTTCGCCAGCCTCTGCCAGCTTTTGAATGTCAAAGGTTTCTCCGTCAACCGGGGTGTGGTCAAACTTGAAATCGCCCGTGTGAATCACGATGCCCACGGGGGTGTGAATGATCACCGAGCAGCTGTCGGCAATGGAGTGGGTGTTGCGAATGTACTCAACCAGGAAGGAGTTGCCTACCCGCACGGTTTCGCGGGGGCGCACCTGCCGCAGCTCGGTGCGATCGCTCATGCCTGCTTCCTCAAGCTTGCCCTCCAGCAGCGCCATCGCCAGACGGGGGCCGTAGATCACTGGAATATCAAACTGCTTGAGGTGAAAGGCAATGCCACCGATGTGATCTTCGTGACCGTGGGTGACAATCATGCCCTTGATCTTGTGACGATTTTCCCGCAGGTAGGTCACGTCGGGCAGCACAATATTGACCCCGTGCATTCCGTCGGTGGGGAAGGCTAGCCCTGCATCGAGCAGCATAATTTCGTCGTTGATCTCGAAGACGCAGGTGTTTTTGCCGATCTCGTGCAGCCCCCCCAGGGGAATGATTTTCAGGGCGTTATTGGCAGAATTTGAAGTCATAAACAATCTCGTCAGTAAACAATCGTTGTGAAAGATTTGGAAAAAGTAACAAATGGAGCTAAAGCTAATTCGCGCACGGCATTCGGCGAGGGCGCAACACCCTGCTGGGTGTGACCGCTATTTCGTCGATAGACCGCGCGATTAAGGCACTAGGTATTGGTAGTAGCAGCGATAGAAACCGTTGAGGCCCAAGTCGATGTCGCAACATCGACAGATAGAGCAGCGAGGGCCATAGACAGTACGGATGAATCCATAGATTAAGGTTACACAGGTAGAGAGAACAAACAGATTATTCAGTTGTTGAAAGCTAGAAGGAATCGAGCGATCGCCCTTGCAGGCCTGGCTCAAGAGCTTTTTAGAGTCGGCTGCTTGAAGTAGCGCTGTAGAGACGAGCAGTCCATGCTAGAGCGAGTCAGTCGTCGCCCAACCTAGAGGTTTTTAACGAGAATACCCTGGGCAGAGAGCTGCTGCAGCACCTCTGCGATCGCAATACTTACAGACTCGTCGGGCATGCACAGAGGCGATCGCACCGCGCCTACCGGCCATCCCTGCTGAGCCAACGCTACCTTAAGCGGTACCGGGTTAGTGGTCAAAAACAATACCTTAAACAAAGGCAACAGCTGCAAGTGAATTTCAGTGGCCAAACGGGTTTTTCCCGCTTCGTGGGCCTGCACCATAGCTTGAAGTTGAGGGCCAACCAGATGACTAGCCACACTCACCACTCCACAGCCGCCAACAGCAAGCATCGGCAGCGTCAATGAGTCGTCCCCCGAGTAGATGCCAAACTCAGCAGGGGTATGATAACGAACCTGACTAGCGTAATCTAAACTTCCACTGGCCTCCTTAATCGCCACTATATTCGATATTTCGGCTAATCGGGCAGTCGTTTCCACCGCCAGGGCACAACCGGTGCGTCCCGGAATGTTGTACAGCATGATGGGCAAATCGGGAACCGCTGCCGCAATCTGGCTGAAGTGCTGGTAAAGCCCCTCCTGAGAGGGCTTGTTGTAGTAAGGCACAACCTGGAGCGAGCCATCTACCCCTAGCTCAGCCGCGTGGCGAGTGGCCTCAATGGCTTCGGAGGTAGAATTGGAGCCAGTGCCCGCAATTACCTGGGCGCGACCCCCTACAGCCTCTCTAACTACCTTATACAGCTGGTACTCTTCTTGCCAGCTCAAAGTGGGCGATTCACCCGTGGTGCCACACACCACTAGCCCATCGCTGCCGTTACTTACCAAGTAGTCAGCCAGGCGCTCGGCCACGGCATAGTTGACGGAGCCATCTTCAGAAAATGGCGTCACCATTGCCGTTAGCACTTTGCCAAAATACGTCACCGAATGCCTTACGTCCTACAAAATCTAATGTTGCTAAGCCCAACGTCCTTGAGATTATACCAAGTTCGCTCCAGTAGGGCTGAACTAGGGAAAGATTAGTGGCTCGCCCCTACGGTTTGGGGGACCAGCAGCAGTTCCGCAATTTGAACGGCGTTGAGGGCTGCCCCCTTGCGAATTTGGTCGCCGCTAAGCCAAAGCTCTAGCGCGTTGGGGTTAGAGATATCCTGGCGGATGCGGCCCACCAGCACGTCGTCTTGACCGCTGGCTTCCAGAGGCATGGGGAAGTAGTTGCGACCCCAGTCTTCGACTACCTTCACTCCCGGAGCTTTGGTCAGTAACGCCTTGGCATCCTGGGGCGCAAAAGGTGCATCAAACTCAATGTTAACCGCTTCAGAGTGAGCCCGCAGTACGGGAACCCTCACACAGGTGGCCGAAATCTTGAGGTCGGCAGCGCCAAAAATCTTGCGGGTTTCGTTCACCATCTTCATTTCTTCCTGGCAGTAGCCCTGCTCGTTAAGCGGCGAGTTGTGAGGAAACAGGTTGAACGCCAGGGGGTAGGGAAACGCCTCTGTCACCGGCTCTTCGCCAGCCAAAATGGCGCGGGCCTGCTGCTTGACCTCCTCCATCGCTCGGGCACCCGCACCACTGGCCGACTGATAAGTAGCCACCACCAGCCGCCGCACGGGCTGCACCTGGTGCAGCGGCCACACGGCCAGAGCCATCAGAATGGTAGTGCAGTTGGGGTTGGCGATAATGCCCTGGTGGGTCTGGGCCGCCTTGGGGTTGACCTCAGGCACAACCAGGGGAACCGTAGGATCCATTCGGTGGGCGCTGGAGTTGTCAATGCAAATGGCCCCGGCTGCTACCGCTTTGGGCAGCCACTCCTGGGAAACCGAGCCGCCCGCCGACGCCAGCACCAAATCGATGCCGTCGAAAGCATTTTCGCCCAGTGCCTGAACGGGAATTTGCTCGCCCTTGAAGGTCAGCGTGGTGCCCGCCGATCGCGGCGAGGCCAGCAGAGTCAGGTCTTTGAGCGGGAACGATCGCTGCTCTAGCAGCGCCAGCAGTTCTGCCCCTACAGCCCCCGTGGCCCCTAAAACCGCGACTCTTAACCCGTTCGACACAGCGCTACCTCATCAATCTTCAAAACACATTGACATCAGCCGATATTAGCACTTTGGCTTGGCTCCCCCAATAGCCCCGCGCTCCAGGTGAAATATAAGGAAAAACAAAACGTTCGGGCCAGTACCGTCCAGTACCCGTACCCCTACCGCTAGGGGGCTGTCAGCCTAGGATTGTGGACTAAAACCAAGGAATGTTCCTCAGGTCATAGCGATAGAGTATGCTTATAAATTGCGTCAAAAGTTCTCCAGGCCACTTTGGAGCGTGCGCAGTCGCCGTCTAGTTAGCAAAAGGCCCCATGAAAGTTACCCAGGAAGTACTGCCCGACAGCCAGGTAGGACTAGAAATTGAAGTTCCCGCCGATCTGTCTCAAAAAACCTACGATCAGGTGTTGAGTAAGATGATGCGGACGGTCAACGTACCGGGCTTTCGCAAGGGCAAGGTGCCCAAGCAGGTCTTTTTGCAGCGGGTAGGGGTGCCTCAGTTTAAGGCGGCGGTGCTAGAAGAACTGGTGCAAAACGCTGTCGATAAGGCGATCGCCCAGGAAGAAATCGATGCGATCGGCAACTACCAGCTCAAAACCTCCTTTGAAGAACTCGTTGGCTCCTACGAACCGGGTCAGCCGATCACCATTCAGGCCTCGGTAGATGTACCGCCCCGCGTCACTCTGAAGCAGTACAAGGGGCTATCGGTGCAGGCCGAAGAGATTTTGCCTGACCCTGAACGAGTTGATGCCACCCTGAGCCAGTACCAAAACAACCTGGCCACTCTAGTACCCATCGAAGATCGACCCGCTCAGTCTGGGGATGTGGCTGTTATCGACTTTGTGGGCAAGGTTCAAAACGACAGCGGTGAGTTTGAGGAGTTTCAGGGCGGTTCAGGCACTGACTTCCAGGTCGAGCTAGAGGAAGGGCGCTTTATTCCTGGGTTCGTCGAGGGCATTATCGGGATGGCCCTAGAGGAATCAAAAGACGTCGAAGTTCCCTTCCCTGACGACTATTCGCAGACAGAACTGGCGGGCAAGCCTGCTGTATTTTCCATCACTTTGAAGGAAATTAAAGAAAAAGAGCTGCCCGAGCTTGACGACGACTTTGCCCAGGAAATTAGCGAATTTGAAACCATCGAAGCCCTGCGGACATCGCTGACCGAGCGCTACGAGGAAGAAGCGGCGGAGAAAACCAAAGCCAACAAAGACGCAGCTCTGATCGAGGCCCTAGTTGAGCACCTGGAGGCCGAAATCCCCAATACCCTGGTGCAGAAAGAGGTGGACTTTCTGCTCACGCAAACCATCATGCAGCTTAGCCGCCAGGGCATTGATGTCAACAAAATGCTGACCCGTGAGCTGGTTGATGGCATGCGCCAGCGCACTCGCCCTGAGGCGATCGATCGCCTGAACCGCACCCTGGCACTGGGTGAAGTCGCCAAGCAGGAGGGCATTCAAATTGAAGAGGAGGCCCTGAAGGAAAAGATTAAAGAGGCCATGGCTACGGTAGAAGACCCTAGCCAAATCGATCCCGATCGCCTCAAGCAGGTGCTCACCGAAGAGCTGCTGCAGGAAAAAATTCTGCTCTGGCTTGAGGAAAACAATACCGTTGAGCTGGTGCCCGAAGGCAGCCTGCAAGCCGAAACTGCTGGGGAAGCTGAAGCTGAACAGGTCGAAGCCCCTGACGCTGAGGAAACCGAGGCCGCTGGAACTGCAACCATAGATGTCGCGGCCACCGAAGCCAGCGAAGATACCGAAGACGAAGCCAGCGAAGACGCCGAAGAACCGGCAAAAAAAGCGTCTAAAGGCAAGAAGTCTGGCAAAGACAGCTAGGGATCAAGTTGCTGGGATTACTGAGGGTGGGTTGCTCGTGAAGCTAGCTGTAGGGCCGACTGGGGAGAACCCACCCCCGTGAACCCAAAAATTTGGGGCATAATGTCGATTAGGCCTACCAGTCGTTCGTTAAGCGAGTCGCGCCTGGTTGGTCTAGCCCAAGGCCAAATCTTGGCGCTGCTGTAAAGCAATATCCTTAAACCCTTGAAATCTCGCCCAAACCCACTATGATTGCATCGAACCCTTTGAGTAGCCCGATCTTGAGCTTGAGCCAGTCTGCCCTGAACACCAGCCAGGTTCGCAGCATGCTGCCCGTTGTTGTAGAGCAATCGGGGCGGGGTGAGCGGGCCTTTGATATTTACTCTCGCTTGCTGCGGGAGCGCATTGTATTCCTGGGCACCCCGGTTACCGACGAAGTCGCTGATTCAATTGTGGCGCAGCTGCTTTATCTAGATGCCGAAGAGCCCGAGAAAGATGTGCAGTTATACATCAATTCTCCCGGCGGGTCGGTGACGGCTGGTATGGCCATCTACGACACCATGCAGCAAATTCGCCCTGACGTGGTAACGATTTGCTTTGGTTTGGCGGCTAGCATGGGGGCGTTTCTGCTCTGTGCCGGGGCCAAGGGCAAGCGCCTATCGCTGCCCAGCTCTCGAATCATGATTCACCAACCTCTGGGTGGTGCCCAAGGTCAGGCGGTAGACATTGAAATTCAGGCGCGGGAAATTCTTTACCACAAGACTCGCCTCAATGAGCTAATCGCTCATCACACCGGGCAGCCCATCGATCGTATTGAGGCCGACACCGAGCGCGACTTCTACATGTCTGCCGCCGAGGCCAAAGACTACGGCATCATTGATGATGTTGTAGAGAGACAAACGCTCTCGGCCGCTATGACTGCACTCAACTAGGGTCATTATTTATGTCTAAGTACGACTCCCATTTAAAGTGCTCGTTTTGCGGTAAGTCTCAGGAGCAGGTGCGCAAGCTAATTGCGGGGCCGGGGGTCTACATCTGTGACGAGTGCGTTGATCTGTGCAACGAGATTTTAGACGAAGAGCTGTTTGATTCGGGCACCGCGATCGCCCAGCCGGTGCCCCGCCGCGATACCCCCGCCGCCGATCGCCCCCGAACTACTCCGGCTATATCCCTCAGCCAGATTCCTAAGCCTCGGGAAATTAAGAACTACCTCGACGAGCACGTAATTGGCCAGAACGAGGCCAAGAAAGTGCTTTCTGTAGCGGTGTACAACCATTACAAGCGCCTCAGCTACCTGCAGGGGGTTGAGGGCGAAGCGCCCGAAGACCTAATTGAGCTGCAAAAGTCGAACATTCTGCTGATTGGTCCCACAGGCTGCGGCAAAACCCTGCTGGCTCAAACTCTGGCCCGCATTCTCGAAGTGCCCTTTGCAGTCGCCGATGCCACCACCCTCACCGAAGCTGGCTACGTAGGCGAAGATGTCGAAAACATTCTGCTGCGGCTGCTGCAGGTAGCTGATCTAGATGTCGAAGAGGCCCAGCGCGGCATCATTTACATTGACGAAATTGACAAAATTGCCCGCAAGAGCGAGAACCCCTCGATTACCCGCGACGTATCGGGCGAGGGCGTTCAGCAGGCGCTGTTGAAAATGCTGGAAGGCACCGTGGCCAACGTGCCGCCTCAGGGTGGCCGCAAGCACCCCTACCAGGACTGCATTCAGATCGACACCAGCAATATTCTGTTTATCTGCGGCGGTGCCTTTGTCGGCCTAGAGAAAATTGTTGAGCAGCGGATTGGCAAAAAATCGATCGGCTTTGTGCAGCCCGGTGAAGGTCAGTTTTCGCGCGAGAAGCGTACTGCCGATGTACTGCGTCACTTAGAACCTGACGATTTGGTCAAGTTCGGCCTGATTCCCGAGTTCATTGGCCGCATTCCAGCTACATCGGTAGTGGATCCGCTTGATGAAGAATCGCTAATGGCGATTTTGACCGAACCGAAGAACGCGCTGGTGAAGCAGTTCCAAAAACTGATGCGGATGGACAACGTGCAGCTAGAGTTTAAGTCGGATGCCCTGCGGGCGATCGCCCGTGAGGCCTACCGCCGCAAGACTGGCGCTCGCGCCCTGCGCGGCATCATTGAAGAGCTGATGCTCGACATCATGTATGAGTTGCCCTCTCGCAAAGATCTAAAGCGCTGCACCATTACCCGCGAAATGGTCGAGCAGCGCTCTACCGCCGATCTACTGCTGCATCCCTCGTCGATGCCTAAGCCCGAGTCTGCTTAACTATGCCCTACGTTGAAGTTAACCAGGTCAACCACTACTACGAGTGGGTGGGTACCGAGACCCCGCGCAATCCAGCCTCTTCGAGGCCCGTTATGGTGTTTATCCACGGCTGGGCTGGGTCGGCTCGCTACTGGCAGAGCACGGCAGCGGCGATGAGCGATCGCTACGACTGCCTGCTTTACGACATGCGCGGGTTTGGGCGATCGACCATTGCCCCCGACCAACAGGCGGCGATGGCGGCGAGGGGCTACGAGCTAGACACCTACGCCGACGATTTAGCTGAGCTTTTGAAGGCGTTAAATCTGCCCAAGGTTTCTATCAATGCTCACTCGATGGGGGCATCGGTAGCGGTGTATTTTTTGAACCAGTATCCGCACCTGGTGGATCGGGCAATTCTCACCTGCAACGGCATTTTTGAGTACGACAAAGCCGCTTTTGAGGCGTTTTATAAATTTGGCGGCTATGTTGTGGCTTTTCGCCCTAAATGGCTGGCGAATATACCGCTGGCCCCGCGCTTTTTTATGGCCCGATTTCTCAAGCGCCCTATCCCTAATGCAGAGAAGGTGGCGTTTTTGGAAGATTTCTTGAATGCCGACTACGATACTGCCCTGGGCACTATTTTTACGTCGGTGAGCAAAAAAGCCACGGAAGTAATGCCTGCCGAGTTTGCCAAAATTAGCGTGCCAACGCTGCTGGTAGCAGGTGAATTTGACAAAATTACTCCGGCCGACATGGGCCGAACGGCGGCAGATCTGAATCCTAAAATTGAGTACGCCCTGGTGAAAAACACAGGGCATTTTCCTATGCTGGAGGATCCGGCAACGTATTTAAAGTACGTCGATGAATTTCTGGCCTAAATTCTTTATGGTACACTGCTTCGCGTTGGCAAAGCCGCGCCTAGTGCTGTGCACCCTACGGTTATGGATCCGCTGCCGATTGATGAACTGATGGCGCTCGATCGCCGCCACGTGTGGCATCCCTATGCGGCGATGCCGGGCACAGGGCCAGTATTTTCAGTCAAGTCGGCCCAGGGGGTCTACCTTGAACTAGAGACTGGGGAGCCGCTAGTCGATGGCATGTCGTCGTGGTGGACCTGCATTCACGGCTACAATCACCCTCGACTGAACCGGGCGGCCCAGGAACAGATGGGGCACATGAGCCACGTCATGTTTGGTGGGCTGACCCACCAGCCAGCGGTGCAGCTCGCCTACAAGCTGGTACAGATGACGCCGGAACCCTTGCAGCACGTGTTTTTCTGCGATTCGGGGTCGGTATCGGTAGAAGTAGCCATGAAGCTGGCGATCCAGTACTGGCACAACCGGGGCGAGCCCCAAAAGCAGCATTTTCTCACCCTGCGAAATGGCTACCACGGCGACACCTTTGCGGCGATGTCGGTGTGCGACCCGGTCAACGGTATGCACCACCTGTTTCGCCGCAGCCTGGTGGAGCAGTACTTTGCCGATGCGCCTCAAATTCCCTTTGAGGGCGTGTGGGAAGAGAGCGATATCGCTAGTTTTGAGGCCATCTTAGAGCGCTACCACGGGGAGATCGCCGCCGCCATCTTTGAGCCGGTGGTGCAGGGGGCGGGAGGCATGCGATTCTACAGCCCTCAGTACGTGCGGCGGGCGCGGGAACTGTGCGATCGCTACAACGTGCTGCTCATTCTTGACGAAATTGCCACCGGCTTTGGCCGCACCGGCAAGCTGTTTGCCTGCGAATACGCTGGTGTAGCCCCAGACATTACGTGCGTGGGCAAAGCCCTGACTGGGGGCTTTATGTCGCTGGCGGCTACCCTGACCACCAGCCACATTAGCGAAACCTTTGCCCAGGGAGAGGCCGGGGTGTTTATGCACGGCCCCACATTTATGGGCAACCCGCTGGCCTGCGCAGTGGCGCTGGAGAACCTGAACTTGCTGGAAAGCTACGACTGGGCCGCCAGGGTAGCCGCCATTGAAGCGCAGCTAAAGCAGGGGCTAGCCCCCTGCCGCAATCTGCCAGCGGTAAAGGATGTGCGGGTGCTGGGGGCGATCGGCGTGGTCGAACTACACGACCCGGTGGATATGGCGGTGGTGCAACCCCAGTTTGTGAGCCAGGGGGTGTGGCTGCGTCCCTTTGGCCGCTTGATCTACACTATGCCGCCATACATTATTGAGCCAGCGCAGCTCAGGCAGATTACTGAATCTATTTACAGCGTTGTGGCTGAGCTGGATTAGCGGCGATCGCGTCTATCGAACCAGAGCCCCCATTTTGCCGCTCTGGTAATCGGCTGCAGCCTGGTAGATTTCTGCCGTAGTATTCATCACAAAGGGGCCGTGGCCAACTATCGGTTCGTCGATGGGTTCGCCAGAGAGCAGCAGGGCGGTGGTGTCTTGCTGGGTGTAGAGCGTGAGGGTGGTGCCAGCGGGGTCAAAAATGCCGATTTCAGCTTCCGCGATCGCCTCCGAACCGCCAGCCTTGACGGCTCCCCGGAGTACTACCAGCAGAGTGGTGTGGCCCTGCGGCACGGCTAGATCGACTGATTGGCCCGTCTGCAAACGCAAATCCCACATATTGATTGGTGTAAAGGTTTGGGCTGGCCCCTGGGCACCGTCAAAGTCGCCAGCGATCACCCGCAGGCTGCCCTGGCCATTGGGCAGATCGACGACAGGAATTTGCGCAGCGGTAATACCCTGGTAGCGGGGCGAGGCCATTTTGTCTTTGGCGGGCAAATTGACCCACAGCTGCACCATCTCAAAAGGGCCGCCGGTTTGGGCAAAGTTTGGCCCGTGGAATTCTTCGTGCACCAGCCCCGCCGCCGCCGTCATCCACTGCACATCGCCGGGGCCAATGATGCCGCCGCCGCCAGCGGAGTCGCGGTGCTCAACCTCGCCGTCGTAGACAATGGTGACGGTCTCAAAACCTCGGTGGGGGTGCTCACCCACACCGCGCCGCGCCGTAGTCGGCGAAAAATTCGCTGGCCCGGCGTAGTCGAGCAGCAAAAAGGGGCTGATGGTTTGCCCCAGACTGTTGTAGGCCATCAGCGTTCGCACTGGGAAACCGTCGCCCACCCAGTGGCGACCCTGGGATCGCTGGATGCTGAGTAGGGTTTTGGTGGCGCTGGGCTGGTTGAGGGTCGGCATAGGAATAGCTATCGGGAAAACGTGCGATCGCTCTTCTACTGTAGCGACTCTTAACGTGTTGATGCCGCCGCGAAGAGTGCGATCGCTTACAGTGTTTACTACGGATTGGGATACTGCCATGACGACCACATCCCCTACAAAGACCATTACGTCTACGCTGCTTCAGCACCAGTGGCATCGGGCTAGCTGGGCTGACTATGCGGCACTGCGAGACGACCCGAGCCGAGAACATTTGAAACTAGCCTTTAATGAAGGATGGCTGTGGGTCACGATGGGCGCAGAAGGAATTAGCCACGCGGCAGTGAGCGATTTATTCATCATTATTTTGGGCTTTTGGGCCGCACAGCATCCCGATCAAAGCTTTAGTTCTCTGGGGCGGTGCCTGCTGGAGCGGGCGGAGGTGCGGGCCAGTGCGCCCGACCTGGTGCTCTACGTTGGGCCTGACTACCCCCAGTGGCAACCAGGCGAGCCCCGCCGAATTGATTTGAACCAAACCCGAGTGCCCGACCTGGTCGGCGAAATCTCTGACACCACTTTGGCCAGCGATCTGGATGAGAAAAAGCACCTCTACGCCGCCCTCGGCATTCCTGAATACTGGGTAGTTGATGTACGGGGGCAGCGAGTATTTGCGTTTTTACTTCAGGAGAATGGTGAGTATTTGGCCTGCGAAACTGCTCAGGCGCTAACTGGTTTGCCCATCGCCCTACTGGATGAAACCCTGCAAAAGCTGGCTCAGGGCACCAATACCAGCGCGGCGGCATGGCTCAGCCAGCAAATGACAACCCTGGGCCAGGAGCAGCCATGATGAAATTCGTTCTATCGGGTCGGTCTCTAACGGTTTTTCGCCCGTCTAAATTCATTGTTTTGCTGCTGGCGACCCTTGGAGTTGCCAGCAGCGCCCGACCGCTGGCTTCTCAAACGCTGCCTCTGCCTGACCACCTGGTTCCATTGACCTCGACAGAGGGGCAGGTGCTGCTGCGCGATAGTGAGGCGTTGGCCGACTACGTACCGCTGACGGCTCAGTTTGTGACGCAGATTAACCAGGCCTTCTGCGGGGTGGCGAGTATGGCGATGGTGCTCAACGCGCTGGGGGTTCCGGCCCCGCTGGCCCCGCAGTGGGAGCGAGGGTATTTCACCCAAGAGAATCTGTTTAATGAGCAGACGGAGGCGATTATTGGCCAGGCGGCGATCGCCCGTCAGGGCCTCACCCTGGCAGAACTGGCAGGCATCCTCGAAACCTATCCCGTCAGCGCCGAGATCCACTACGGCAGCGATGTGAGTCTAGAAGAATTTCGCGACCTGGTTCGCACCAATCTGGAAACGTCTGGCAACTACGTGCTGATCAACTACCTGCGCCGCGCGATCGGTCAGGAGCGGGGCGGCCACATTTCGCCCCTGGCGGCCTACGATGCCGACACCGACCAGTTTTTAATTTTGGATGTGTCGCGCTACAAGTATCCGCCCGTGTGGGTGCAGACCGAAACCCTGTGGGAGGCGATCAATACAACAGATTCGGTGTCAGGTAAGACGCGGGGCTTTTTGCTGATTGAGGCGCTACCTAGCGATCGCAGCTCGTGAGTTTAGCGACCAACCCGGCAAATAGTTCCAACTCATTTCTAGAGCCATCGCAATAACTCAAGCCACACATGAAATGCCACGGCAGATGGCCCGGCGGTGACGCTGTGCTGTAGGTCACCTGAGAGGGCTGGGGTTCTCTTTCCCAGACGCTGGGCCATCCGACTTGCTCAACGAAACACCCAAAGGCAGCTTCGTTCGAGCCCTCATTAGTAGAACCACGGCAGGCTTCGACATAAATTTTCCGCTGCACGCTAAAACCAAACCTGTTGTCGCTGGCGCTCACCCACAACTCGTCAAGAGCCTGTAGCGTATCGCAAGGAAACGTTTGAATATTGTCAACGCTAAAGAAATCATTTCTAGGGTCTAGGCCTACAGATTCAAACATGATTCGTGCAGTTTCCTGGTCGGCCTCTTGCCAACGTTCAGCGGCCAACATCGCCTCCAGGTCGCTAAAATCTCCTGCCCATGCCGGTAAATCCTTTGTTCCCCAGGGGCTGGTTCCTGAGGGGCTATGGGGTGCAGTTTGGGAGGTGCCCCATCCGCTCGTGCCGTTTTCGGCAGCGTTAGTTCCCCAGCCGGATGCCCTGGTGTCCCCTGCTGATCCTGCTGATGGTTGAAAAGAGAACGACTGATTCAGAAGCTGACGCAAACCGAAGACTCCCAACAGCCCAACACTACCGGGTACAGCCCAGCGCAAAAACTGATGGCGGGTCATTGGCGCAGAGGCAGAACGTTGTGAGCTAGTTTTCGATCGTGGTTCCGCAGGGGAGCGCAGCGCTGATCTGAACGATCGTGGCGACCTGCCAAAATATGGCTCCAATCCGTCGATCAGCCGCCCCATGTCTTTGTGAAAGTCTGGGTCGGGTCGGGCTTCGCGGTAGTTACGGTAGGCCAAGTCTTGCAAACTTGTGGGCAGGTCGTCGGGTTGGGGCAGGGTCGCATGGCTGACTAGCAGCGGTACTACCAGGACATCGTCCCGGCGCAGAGATTCTTCAATTTCAACCCGTACCCAGTCGGCAGGATTATCGAGGCGGCGACGCCCTTGGGCGTCGGTAGCGGTGAGCCAGCTAGGCCCAATGACTACCAGCAACACGGCGCACTGATTGAGGGTGCGGTTGAGGTAGTCGCGGAAGTCGACACCAGGCGGAATGTCATCCACATCCTTAAATACGGCGGCTTTGCCGAAGTGGGCGGCTAGGCGATCGTAAATGCGGCCAACATCGGCGTGACTATCGCTGCGGCGGTAGGAAATAAATATAGAAGGCATCCCTGGGCCGGATCGGCGGTGCTCTTGGACGTTTTCTTAATTAAAAGCCAGATTGAGCCTTTCAGCGAGACTAGGCAGCAAGCGATCGCGCCACCGCCCCGTGCTGCTCCAGCACCACCGGCAAATCCAGCGTTAGCAGACCCTCGGGGTTCAGCACCTCTCTGCCGTGGATAAAGCTGTAGTCCACGCGATCGACCATGCAAAAGATCAGGGCGGCTACCGGATCGTAGGCGGTGCCGGAGAGGGCGAGGCGATCGAGATTCACCGTGATAAAATCTGCGGCCATACCAGGAGCTAGGTGGCCAATATCAGTGCGGCCTAGCACCTTTGCCCCGCCACGAGTGGCAATCTCCAGAGCTTCGCGGGCGGTGAGGGCGGCGGGGTCTTCTTCGCGCACGCGGGCCATCAAAAAGGCCTGGCGGGCCTCGGCCAACAGGTGGCTGCCGTCGTTGGAGGCCGACCCATCTACCCCCAGACCCACGGGTACGTTATGGTCCAGCATTTTGCGGATCGGGGCCATACCGCTGGCCAGGCGCATATTGCTACAGGGGCAGTGGGCTACCCCGGTGCCCGTTTGCCCAAAGCTGCAAATGGCTCTGTCGTCGAGTTTGACGCAGTGGGCATGCCACACGTCGTCGCCCAGCCAGCCGACGGAGGCGGCATAGTCGCCAGGGGTGAGGCCAAAGGTATCGAGACTGTAGGTGACGTCGGAGTTGTTCTCGGCCAGGTGGGTGTGCAGCCGCACGCCGGGGTAGCTGCGGGCCAGTGCCGCCGACTCGCGCATCAGGTCGGTGGAGACGCTGAAGGGCGAACAGGGGGCCAGGGTAATGCGCACCAGGGCGTAGGGGTCATTGTCGTGGTACTGCTCGATCAGCCGCTGGGAGTCTTTGAGAATGTCGGTCTCGGCCTCAACGATGGAGTCGGGGGGCAGGCCGCCCTTGCTTTCGCCCACGCTCATGCTGCCCCGGCTGGCGTGGAAGCGCAGCCCGGTTTGGGCCACGGCCTCGATTTCGTCGTCCAGGGTGCAGCCGTTGGGGAACAGGTAGAGGTGGTCGCTGGCGGTGGTGCAGCCCGAGAAAATTAGCTCAGCAGCGGCGACCTGGGCGCTGAGGCGAATGGCGTCGGGGGTGAACCGCTGCCACAGCGGATAGAGCGAGCTGAGCCAGTTGAACAGGGCCGAGTTCTGCGCCCCCGGCACCACGCGGGTGAGGGTTTGATAGAAGTGGTGGTGGGTGTTGACCAGGCCGGGGAGCACCAGATGGCGATCGCTCAAGTCCAGCACCCGGTCGGCCTCGGTGGGCAGGTCGGCGGTGGTCCCAACCTGCTCAATCACGTGATCGCGAATGAAGAGCGCCCCAGATCGAATTTCACGCCGCTCGTCATCCATCGTGACCAGGGTGTGAATATTTTTGACTAGAAGAGTTGTCACAGTGGGGCATCCCCGCAGCGAACATTTTCCTGGGACTATACCAGGTTGCTCGCCAGGGCTGATGTTTTCGCCTACGCAAAATTAGCAGAGTGAGTTTGCAGAGCGATGGTCAGCCGGTTCTTTAAGACAGCCCCATCATTTTCTGAAATAGCTTGATCTTGCTCTCGTAGGGAGGGTAGCGCCAGTCCATATCGAGCCAGAAGGGTTTTTTGAACACGCTTTTGAGATTCGAGAAGGTGTCAAAGCTGTACTGGCCGTGGTAGCGACCCATGCCGCTGCTGCCCACGCCGCCGAAGGGCAGATCCCAAACAGCGACCTGCAGGATGACGTCGTTAATGCAAACCGACCCGGCGGTTGTGCGATCGAGCACCTGGGTCTGCACCTGGCGATCGCGCGAAAACACGTACAGCGCCAGGGGTTTGGGCCGCTGGCTGAGGCTGGCGATCGCCTCATCCAGGCTGCGGTAGGTGAGAATCGGCAAAATAGGGCCAAAAATCTCCTCCTGCATAACCGGGGCGTCCCAGCTGACGCCGTCGATGAGTGTAGGAGCAATGTAGCGATCGC
The DNA here is from genome assembly GCF_050565655.1 of Nodosilinea sp. AN01ver1. Taxonomy (NCBI): domain Bacteria; kingdom Bacillati; phylum Cyanobacteriota; class Cyanophyceae; order Nodosilineales; family Nodosilineaceae; genus Nodosilinea; species Nodosilinea sp. AN01ver1. The sequence continues at coordinate 55,935 of NZ_JBNXVS010000026.1, forward strand.
TGCGGTTGTGGTCGCCGCCCACTACAATGTTGCCCTGGCTGAGCAGACCCACCAGGCGGTCAAACTGGCGCTCGTTGACCACACGAGAGAAGTCGGGGCTGTTAGCGGGGTTCTCGCCGTAGCAATCGGCCATTCTCTGCTTCAGCGCCGTCACCAGGTCGGCTTTGACGCGCTCGTCGACCAGCAGGTAGTCAGGCGCAATGCAGGTTTGCCCCGCATTGAGAAATTTGCCCCACACAATGCGCCGGGCCGCGATTTCCACATTCACATCGACATCGACAATGCAGGGACTTTTACCGCCCAGCTCCAGCGTGACCGGGGTGAGATGCTGGGCCGCCGCCTGCATGACGATTTTGCCGACCCGCTCGCCGCCGGTAAACAGAATGTGGTCAAATTTTTCGGCCAGCAGGGCCTGGGCGGTGTCTACCCCGCCTTCGACCAGGGCTATATAGGCGGGGTCAAAAGTTTCTGCGATCAGCCGGGCCAGCACCGCAGAGGTGGCTGGAGCCAGCTCAGAAGGTTTGAGAATAGCGCAGTTACCCGCCGCGATCGCCCCCATCAGCGGCGAAATAATCAGCTGAAACGGGTAGTTCCACGGGCCAATAATTAAGGCCACCCCCAGGGGCTCGGGCTGCACCCAGGCTGAGCCAGGCCTTTGGCTGAGGGCTAGAGCGGCGCGGCGCGGTTTGGCCCAGCGGCGTAGGTGCTTAATTGCATAGTCAAGCTCGCCGATGACCGCGACTTCGATATAGCCCTCAAACTCAGGACGGCCCAGATCGTGCTTTGCCGCGTCAATAATCTCAGCCTGATACTTGACGATCGCCGCTCGCAGGGCCCTGAGCTGGTCGAGGCGAAAATCGAGGCTACGGGTCGCCCCAGTGGCCCAGTAGGTCCGCTGGCGGCGCAATAAATCGGCAACGGGGGCGGCGGCGGCAAGGGTAGACATGGTAACCTCTGGCGAGGGGGAGGGTTTGGATCTAATCCATTTGCTCTATCCTACAGGAGAGCTACCTGATGGTTGGATCGTTGTCATTATGCTGAAATCAGTTTTTCGACATTTGTTTGGGGTTGCTCTGGTTATGCTCACGCTGCTGGGCAATGCTAGCCCCAGCGCTGCTGTTTCTTTGGGTTTTAGTCCTATGGGCGCACTTCCGTTTATTAATCTGGCTGGCGATCGCCCCACTAACTTAGGCGTTAAAGCAGGCAAGCTCGCCCCCTGCCCCAGTTCCCCTAACTGCGTGGTCAGCCAGGGCGACACCGATGCCGAACATGCGATCGCGCCCCTCACCTACAGCGGTGACCCGGCCCAGGCGATGGCTCAGCTGACGGCGATTGTACAGGCCATGCCCCGCACGACAATTGTCGATTCTAGCGACAACTACCTCTACGCCGAGTTTGCCAGCAAGCTGATGGGCTTTGTGGACGATGTCGAGTTTTACCTCGACCCAACGGAGTCGGTAATTCAGGTGCGATCGGCCTCGCGCCTGGGCCAGTCTGACCTGGGTGTCAACCGCCAGCGGGTCGAGGCTATTCGCCAGGCGATGCAGAGTTCATAACAGCCGACAAAAGCGAAATCTACTGTATCAGTCCTTGAAGTTATCAGTCTTTGAAGATGGCGTTCTCGAGGTGCTCAAGGGCCACTTCGAGGTCGTCGTTGACGATTTGCTCGTCAAATTCTGAGGCGGCGTCAATCTCTACTCGGGCCCGCTGCAGGCGGCGCTCAATGGCATCGTCAGCGTCTTTGCCGCGCAGTCGAATGCGGTTTTCTAGCTCTTCGATGGAGGGGGGCAGCACAAATAGCTGGAGGGCGTTGGGAAACGTTTCGCGCACCTGGCGGGCACCCTCTAGCTCAATTTCTAAAATCACCCAGTGGCCGGCTTCAATTTCTCGCAGCACTGGGGCTTTGGGGGTGCCGTAGAAGTTGCCCGCAAACTCGGCCCACTCTAGCAGTTCGCCCCGCGCCACCATCTCCTGAAACGCTTCACGGCTAACAAAGTAATAATCTTGGCCATCGACCTCGCCGGGGCGGGGGGCGCGGGTGGTGGCCGACACCGACAGTTTGAGCATGGGGTAGCGGTGGCGCAGCGATCGCAGCAGCGTACCTTTACCCACCCCACTGGGGCCTGTGAATACAATCAACCGACCCAGCCGAGGCGTAGTCAGATCGGGCGTTTTGTCCAGGCTGAGGGTGTTGAGCGGGGCGGTCGAGCTGACGGTCATAGCGATCGCTGATTGTGTACGACAGAGATTCTTATTCTAGTGAACCCTCTACCAACAGACAGATGAAATTCCGCTAATTAACCTAAAGTTTGGGGCTAAGCCTCAGGCAGGTCAAACAGCACCGTGGTCATATAGCGCTCGGCCCAGGCTTCGCCAAAGGCTTTTTCGAGCACGCGACGGGTTTTGTCGTTCTTTTGCTGCTGCTCGCAGTAGTGGCGCTGACCCGCCATAATCCCCGCTTTTTGGTCTGGTTGAGCCGGGGTCGCGATCGCCTGCTGGCAGTGCAGCGCCAGGTAGTCAGCAATCAGCTGCACAAAGGCCGTCTCTTCGGCAGGGCTAGCGGGGCGAATGAACCGGCAGTAGGGCGAGAAAATCGTGCCCCAGCCGGGCAGGTCGCGCTCTTCGGCAAAAGCTTGAGCAGGCAGCTGGTCGAGGGCTGTAACGTAGCGATCGGGCAGTACCTCAGCGACCGGCGAGAGATCGATAATGGCAGCGCTAATTTGCCCCCGCCCGCCGACCAGGTCGCAGCCAAACATGGGCAGGCCGTACTCAGGGCGAGGAAACATGACGCAGTGCAAAATATCGAGGTTGGCCCCTACTCGCGCTAGCTCCAGGTGCAGCTTGCGAAACTGAGGCGTCTGGTAGCACCGATTTTCAATGGTGAGCTTCTCGCCCTCCAGACGGCCCTCAATGTAGCCTAAATCTTCTGGTAGACGGTAGGGCGATAGGTCTAGGTACTGCTGCCAGGTGGCTTCGATGCGATCGGCCAAGTCCCGAATCATCGGGTGCTGCTGGTCGCGTAGAGAGGTTGGAACTGGGGCTACCATAACACCCAAAAAGCGATAATAAGTTCCCAGCATAACAGCCCAGCTGAAAATACTAGAACTCTCTGGCGCTAGAGCCAGCTACAATTTGGACCCAAAGGTATCAACCGCGTAAGGTGCCCTTGCTGTGAAGCTAACCGATTGGATCAACCTGGCCGCACTGGGCATTGCCCTGGTCATTTTGTGGCAGTTTCGCCAGATTGTCTTACTTATCTTTGCGGCGGTGGTCATTACCATTGCCCTCAATAGCCTGGTGCGGCTGTTTTCGCGGGTGTACGGCTGGCCGCGACCGCGATCGGTCTTGGTAACGGGGGCGCTCGTGCTGCTGGGCGGCGTCATTTTTTTGGGTCTGGTGCTGCCTTTATTTGTCAGCCAGTTTCAAGAACTGCTGCTGCTGACCCCCAAAGGGTTTGAGCAGTTAGGCGTTTGGTTTGATGCCTTTCAGGCCAACCCTCCCGACTGGTTTCCTGAGCAAGACCTGAGCCTGGTTCCGGGTTTACCCGAGTTGCTGCGCCAGGCCGCGTCCATCGGATCTACGGTGTTTGGCAACTTTTTGACGTTTTTCTCCAGTTCTGTGGCGATTTTGCTACAGGTGCTGCTGCTGGTTGTACTCGCTCTGATGATGCTAGCCAACCCGGCGGCCTATAGACGGCTGCTGCTGCGGCTGTTTCCATCGGGCTACCGCCGCCGCGCCGACGAAATCTTAACCAAGTGCGAAAGATCTCTGATGTTTTGGCTGGGTGGTGTGGCCCTCAGCTCGATTTTTGTGGCTGCCCTCAGCTTTACGGGGCTGGTGCTGCTGGATGTCCCCTACGCCTTTGCCCACGCCGTGCTGGCCGGGTTGTTTAACTTTATTCCCAACCTTGGGCCGACTTTGAGCGCGGTTTTTCCGGTATTTGTGGCGCTGCTGCAGTCGCCGGCTACAGCGCTAGCGGTAGTTGTGCTGTATGTGCTGATTCAAAATGTCGAGAGCTACTGGTTTTCACCTATGGTGATGCAGAAGCAGGTAGACTTGCTGCCTGCCGCCACGCTGATTTCTCAAATCTTTTTTGCTACCTTTTTTGGCCCGGTGGGGCTCATTTTGGCGCTGCCCCTGGCGGTTATTTGCAAGACCTGGATTGAAGAGGCCTGGATTATTGACGTGCTCGATCGCACGGGCGGTGGCGAGCCAGAAGCCGTCGCAGACACTGCCCAGCCCGACTACGGGCGATCGCAGCCCGACGCCTAAATCACTCAGCAGCAAAGGCCGCTCCACCAAGATCTGTGCTAGTCAGCGGTATAGGGCTATGTCAAAGCCCCTCAAAGGCCAACCGCATTGCCCGTGAGCGCGATACGGTCTAATTAAGATCTGGTAATGAAAACATAAATTTTTAATGAAACTACCTGGGTTTTGCTGGTAATTTCTACTTCTACTTATTTAAAGTTTGATAAGAGAATGGTAAACCAGTCGGTATTTCTCCGGAAGAATTTTAATACTGTATGGAGAGATTAAGTTGACAAGCCGATCGAGCCGTTTATTAACCATTTTTATTCTCCGAGTTGGGCACTAACGGCAGGTCAATTATCGTCAAGGCAGCAGGATAAGTATGCTCTAGTTCGTGGTGAACTCAGATGGCTGAAGCTCAGGCGAGTCTTTCACGTATCATTTTGGCTTGTAGCGGCGGCACAGCATTTCGGTACTGTCTAGTGAGCATTCTCTACGGCTCGCTAACGCCCCATGAAGTACACATACGGCTCTTAGTAAACTTCAAAAGCGCTTAGCGAGCGGGTGTCAGGGGCTTTCCATGCGGCGGTGGAAAGCCTGCCCCAGACACCAATAGCACAAGCACCTCAGGCAATGCCCCAAAGCGCCAGGCCCGCTTTACGCTCTCGGTGATTTCATCGGTTCAATACAGGAGTTCCCGTCCTATGCCTCGTTACCCAGTTATTGTCATCGGTGCCGGACCAGCGGGGTTGACCGCAGGCTACGAGCTAATTAAGCAGGGTGTGCGATCGATCATTCTGGAGAAGGCCGAGCAAGTGGGCGGCATTTCCCGGACGGAGGTATACAAAGGCTACCGCTTTGACATCGGCGGTCACCGTTTCTTTACCAAAGTGGGAGAAGTTAACGCCATCTGGGCCGAAATTTTGGGCGATGACTTTATTCAGGTGCCACGGCTATCGCGGATCTACTACCAGGGCAAATTTTACGACTATCCACTGTCCCTGCTGAAAACGCTGAAAAATTTGGGGCCAGTCGCTAGCGCTCTTATGGTCGCCAGCTACCTGAAGGCCAAAGTCAAAAAGCGGCTTAACCCAAGTTTTCAGGCTGAAACTTTTGAGGAATGGGTTACCGATAGCTTTGGCGAACGACTGTATAAAACCTTCTTTAAAACCTACACCGAGAAAGTGTGGGGTATACCCTGTAGCCAAATTCGGGCCGACTGGGCGGCTCAGCGAATTCAAAACATGTCGCTAAAGCGAGTGGTGATCAATGCTCTTTTTGGCAGCCAAAACGCCAAGAGTCTGATCAAAACCTTTGACTACCCGCGCCTCGGCCCCGGCATGATGTGGGAGCGCTGCCAGGAGCTGCTGATGGAACAGGGCACAGTGGTGCAGTTAAACACAGAAATTGTTCGCATCGAACACCAGGGCACCTTTGTCACCAAGGTAATTGCCAGGCAGGTTGATCCCGCTGGGGCATTGCCCGATCGCACCCTTGAGCTAAGCGGCGATCAGGTGATCAACTCTATGCCCATTTCTACCCTGGTGCATCGACTCGACCCGCCGCCGCCGCCGGAGGTGCTAGAGGCGGCCCGAGGGCTAAAGTATCGCGACTTTTTAATTGTCTCGCTGATCATCGATCGACCCGACCTGTTTCCCGATAACTGGCTTTACATTCACAGCCCTGAGTTTAGGGTAGGCCGCATTCAAAACTTTAAGAACTGGAGCCCAGCGATGGTGCCCGACGCCAGCAAAACCTGCCTGGGGATGGAGTACTTTTGCAGTGAAGGCGACGAACTCTGGGAAATGCCTGACTCGGCCCTGATGAAGCTGGCTGCCCAGGAGATCACCCGACTGAACCTTGGCGTACAGCGCCAGGATATTGAGGACGGCTGCGTGATTCGTCAGCACAAGGCCTACCCGGTGTACGACGGCGACTACCGCCGACACTTGCAGGTGCTACAGGACTACATTGAAACCTTTGAGAACCTGCAAACGGTAGGCCGCAACGGCATGCACCGCTACAACAATCAGGATCACTCGATGCTGACGGCCCTGCTGGCCGCCAAAAACATTGCGGGAGAAAACCACAGCCTGTGGGACGTGAATGTGGAGCGCTCCTACCACGAAAACTTCACCGACGAGGAGTGGACTAAGCTGCGGCAGACCTCGACAGGGCCAGCGCCGGCAGCTCCACCCCTACCAACGGTTGCCTAAGACAGCGTCAGGTGAGCACGGTAGTTCAGTTGATGTGTTTTCTGCTCTATTTTTAAGGCAACCCTCTTTTTTGCTATGGCTATACGTCAGCGGCAGCCATCTTCTCAAGACTTGAACTTTAGCGCCTCACAGGCCTATCTGCAGCAGCGATCGCTGCAGTCTAGCCTGATTACCTTTGGCTCGCAGCCGCTCAAGCTGCTGATTGGAATTGGCACCACCTCGATTTTGGCGCGCTTGCTCACCCCAGCAGATTTTGGCCTGGTAGCGATGGCCCTACCCTGGTTTGCCCTGGTGGAAAGCGTCAACTCATTGGGCTTGGGGACGGCGATGGTACAGCGATCGCACCTCGATCAGCAGCAGGCCAGCGCTCTCTTTTGGCTGTCCTTTGGCATTAATGTCCTGCTGCTGGTCGGGCTGCTGCTGTCGGCCCCCGCCTTCGCCTGGTTTTATCAAGAATCTCGGCTAGTTCTCATTATTCCAGTCATGGCCCTGGGTATGGCCAGCCTGTTTATATCGTTTCAGCACCAGTCGCTGCTGGCTAGGCAGATGCGCTTTGGAATGCTCACCCTCATCGAGGTGGGGAGCCTGGCACTAGGGGCCGGGGTAGCGCTGGCCGCCGCGATGGGCGGCTGGAGCTACTGGGCCTTGGTGCTGCAATTAGTCACCTATCAGGTCGCCCAGAGCCTGAGCTACTGGGTGGCCTGTCGCTGGCGGCCTTCCAGGCTCAGCAGCCTCAGCCCGCTCGGACCAGAGACCCGCTACGATATTCGCAAGATGTTGTCCTACGGGGCCAACCTCAGCGGCTTTCACCTGATCAACCGGGTGGGCATGGAGATGGATCGGGTGCTGGTGGGCTACTTCAATGGAGCCAGCGCCCTGGGGCTTTACTCGGTCGCCTACAACTGGGCCTACTTTCCCTTTAACCAGGTGTATTTGCCGCTGATTAACGTGGCCATTTCTAGCCTTAGCCGAGCGGCGGGTGAAGACAACCAGTACCGCAGCCAGAGCCGCCAGATTTTAATGCTGATGTTTGGCCTGTGTTTGCCCGCCCTGGGGTTTTTAGGCGTGTCTGGCGACCAGCTGCTGCTGCTGCTGCTGGGGAATCAGTGGGTCGAATCGTTCCCGATTTTTCGGGTGCTGGTGCTGTCGGTGTTTGTCAGCGGCTTTTACCGGGTGACGAAGTGGATCTACCTATCGACGGGGCAAACTCACCGGCAGCTGAGGTGGAGTATGCTGCACACGCCAGTGGTTGTGGCCGCCGCCGCCGTTGGCACTTATTGGGGGCCGCTGGGGGTAGCCTGGGGTATTACCCTGGCATCGCTGGGGTTAACCTACCCTGCGATCGCGTTTTGTCTAACTGAAACCCCTCTCACCATGAAAGATTTTGTGGGCTCGGTTTGGCGGCCCACGATCGCATCGCTCGTCGCCGCCGCTTTGCTGGTAGCCGCTGAGATGTGGCTGCGCTTCCCTGCTCATGCTGGGCTATACCTGGTGCTCAGCGCGACCCTTTTTGCTGTGGCCTATGTCGGTAGCTTTATTCTTTTACCAGGCGGGTGGCAGGAGGTGCGCAATGCCTATCAAGCGCTGTACCTGCTGGCATCAAAGCGTATTGATCGCTAGGCGATCGCCCCAGGGTACGAACCAAAAAGGGATGGAGGATCACTCCCCCATCCCTTTTGAGCATCAATTTGAACTACTGCGTTGGCCCAGTCGCTGGAGACAGCAGCGGAACGCTGTACTCAAAGCGGGACGCTGCTGGATAAGCCAGCGTCTCAACACCGACGCTGGCTTATCCATGATGGCCAGGTTCTAGGCCTCGTCGAGGGCCGCAATGCCGGGCAGCTCTTTGCCTTCGAGCAGTTCGAGGCTAGCGCCACCGCCGGTCGAAATGTGGCTCATTTTCTCAGCCACACCCACCTTCTCAACTGCGGCCACCGAGTCGCCGCCGCCGATGATCGTGGTCACGCCCTGGTCGGTGAGTTCGGCCAGAGTGTGGGCGATCGCCTCGGTACCCGCCGCAAACTTATCGAACTCGAACACGCCCATGGGGCCATTCCAGATCACCGACTTGCACTGCTTCAGCGCATCCTGGAACACCTTGATCGAGTCGGGGCCAATGTCGAGCCCCATCCAGCCATCGGGGATGGCGTCAACGCTGGCGGTTTGGCTATTGGCATCGGCGGCAAAGTTGTCGGCCAGCACCACATCGGTGGGCAGCAGCAGGTCAACGCCCTTCTCTTTAGCCTTGGCCTCCAGAGCTTTGGCCAGCTCTAGCTTGTCTTCTTCCACCAGCGACTTGCCCACGTTGAGGCCCCGCGCCTTGTAGAAGGTAAAGATCATGCCGCCGCCGATCAGCAGCTTGTCGACTTTGTCGAGCAGGGTCTCAATCACGCCGATTTTGCTGGAGACCTTAGATCCACCGATGATGGCTGCCAGAGGCTTCTGGGGATTTTCGATCGCCGCCTGGAGGTACTGCAGCTCTTTCTCGATCAGGTAGCCTGCTACCGAGGGGCTGAGGTACTTAGTCACACCCTCAGTCGAGGCGTGGGCGCGGTGGGCGGTGCCAAAGGCGTCGTTTACGTACAGGTCGGCATTGGCGGCCAGCTGCTTGGCAAACTCGGGGTCATTGGCCTCTTCGCCAGGGTAAAAGCGCACGTTTTCGAGCAGGGCTACCTGGCCATTCTCCATTGCACCTACGGCGGCGGCGACCTCATCGCCAATGCAGTCGTCGCACTTGATGACTTCCTGGCCCAGCAGCTCGCTCAGGCGCTTGGCCACGGGGGTAAGGCGCATGCTGTCAACCACCTGGGCCTTGGGGCGACCAAAGTGGCTGGTGAGAATGACCTTTGCCCCTTTGCCGGTGAGATCCTGGATGGTGGGCAGGGCAGCCCGAATGCGGGTGTCGTCGGTAATGGCACCCTGGTCGTCGAGGGGCACGTTGAAGTCGGCCCGCACCAGTACCCGCTTGCCCGAAACGTCAGCTGCCGACAGGCTCGCCACCGATTTTTTAGTCACTGTAAAATACCTCCTAAAACGGGTTAAGACTTTGCATTTATTACGTTATGCAGCGCATGGGTGGCAGCGGCCTCAACCTTGACTAAGGTAGATTTGAGGCGGGTGATGCAGCTCAACCCAGCGACTGTGTCTGTCGTAATATTTACTGATGGCCGCCCTCATTTTACCGGAGTGTGAGTTCCCTTCGATACGCCATGTTCAAGACGGTTTTATTTCCCATCGACATGAGTTCTGAGGCGCAGCAGGCGGCTCCTAAGGTGGCAGAACTGGTCAAAACTCACCAGAGTCGGCTAGTTTTGCTGTCGGTTGTTGAACCCAGCACCCCTGAAAAGCCTCAGCCTGACAGGCAATCGTCGCCCGAGGCCGTGGCCCAGCTGCTCAACAAAGCCAAGGAACTATTTTCTGCTCAAGCGATCGAGGCCGAGGTGATTGAACGTGAGGGCCAACCCGCCTTTGTCATCTGCGATGTGGCCGACGAGCTCAACGCCGATCTAATCGCCATGGGCTGCCGGGGCGTGGGCCTGATCGAAGACGTGCAAAACGAGAGTGTGACCATGCGGGTAATTAACCTGTCGCCCTGCCCGGTGCTGATTATTCCCTAGAAAAATTCTCCTAGCCCTAGTTCCTGTCGCACGATCGCGAGCGGTTTCTCCCAATTGAGTTCGGGCGGGTAGGCGATCGCAGCCCTTCCCCTTACCCCCATCCAATACCCGCGCCACAGCGCTCGCAGCAGCGGCACCGTCCACAGCGGGTTGGTCAGGCTGAGGGGCACAAAGGAGAGCACGAACACATTGAGCAAGTCGCGGTACTGCACCAGGGTATAGACCGCTACCCCGAACTCACCAACGGGTGAGGCATCGAAGCCGGTATAGATGTGGTAGATGTCGTGGCTAATGGCCATGCGCTGGCGCAGCCACTCGCGGTTGGCTTCATCGGTCATAAAGGTTGCTGGATCAAACCTGTAGCGAAGCATGTGGCGGGCGTAGGTGCCGCCGAGGGTGTCGGGCGGTAGCTGCACTAGCGCATCGAGATCGACTGCAATCGGGCGATGGGCCAGGTGTGCCGCCTGGCGCTCTAGCCGGTTCTCGACCCAACGCTGCCACTGGCTGCGGCGTCCAGCGGCGAGAATATGCAGGATGCCGGCGGCAGGATTGCTCAAAAAGGTTTGGTAAGCGGCCCTCAGCTCCGACCAGTCAATGCCGCTCAGGGGCGACCAACTGCGCTGACGCTTGGAAAATGGCTGAATGCGGCTAGTCATGGCAGTTCTCCAGGGAGGAAGGATGTGAACAAATGCGATCGCGTCATCAGGCTGCTGCCTGGAAGCGACATAATGAGGATGCAACTGAGCGAATATGCAACTTTTTGCATTTAATGTTCTCATCTTATATGCACTTTTGTGCATAGTCAATAATTTGCACTTTTGTTTTTGTGAATTGGAGTTTTGTGAATTGGTGCTATGGCGCTTTCCCACGCAATTTTGTCGGCCCTCACCGATCGCCCATGCAGCGGCTATGACCTGGCTAAGCAGTTCGATGGCTCAGTCGGATTCTTCTGGCACGCCAGCCACCAGCAGATCTACCGCGAGCTGACCAAGCTAGAGCAGCAGGAGCTAGTCACCGCCGAAGCTGTTGCCCAGGAGGGCAAGCCCGATAAAAAGGTTTACCGCGTCACCGAGCCCGGCAAAGCAGTTCTAAAAGAGTGGATTGCCCAACCCTCTAAATGTGCGCCCACCAAGGACGATCTGCTGGTGAAGCTGTTTGTGGGCTACCTGGTACCGCCCGCAACCATGCAGGCCACCCTTGAGCACGAACGCGCCCAGCATGTGGCCACGCTGGAAGCCTACCGGGCGATCGAGCAGAAATACTTTGCCGACCCCGACGCCCTATCCCTAGCGGCCCGCTTTCAGTACATCACCCTGCGCAACGGCATTCACTACGAGACCAGCTGGCTAACCTGGTGCGACGAAACCCTGGCCATCCTCGGAGTCCTCCCTACCGAGGATAGTGATACTCCGTGGACAGGTGATTGAATTGGGGCATTGTTTCTTGAATTAGGTGCATTGCTGCGCGTTGGCATAGCCTCGCCTTTTGGCGTTATGCACCCTACAATTCTTTGCCAAGCTTTACTGTGAAGTTGGTGGCCAATGCCCACCCTGCGATCGCCCTCTATTCACCCACCCATCCACTCACCCACCTACCCATCCATTCCCCCCATGTCCACCCCCGAAATCCAGTGGTATCCCGGCCATATCGCCAAAGCAGAAAAGGCCCTGGTCGATCAGCTCAACCGGGTAGACGTGGTGCTGGAGGTGCGCGACGCCCGCATTCCGGTCTCGACGCGGCACCCCAAAGTTGATGACTGGGTAGGCGAAAAGCCGCGCGTGCTGGTGCTCAACCGGGTCGATATGATTTCAGCCGAGGCGCGCACGGCCTGGGAGACCTGGTTTCGCCAGCAGGGGGAGGTGCCCTACTTCACCGATGGTCAGCAGGGCAAGGGGGTAAAGGCGATCGCCAAGGCCGCCCAGAGCGCAGGCGAGGCCGTCAACCAGCGCCGCCAGACTCGCGGCATGAAGCCCCGCCCCATTCGCGCCGTGGTAATTGGCTTTCCCAACGTGGGTAAGTCGGCGCTGATCAACCGTTTGCTCAACCGCAAGGTGGTGGCCAGCGCCCGCAAAGCCGGGGTCACGCGCCAGCTGCGCTGGATACGTCTCTCGGGCGATTTGGATCTGCTGGATGCACCGGGGGTGATTCCCTCCCGGCTGGATAGTCAGGCGGCGGCGGTTAAGCTGGCCATCTGCGACGACATTGGCGAGGCCTCCTACGACACCCAGCGCACGGCGGCGGCGTTTTTAGATTTGCTCAAGGGTTTGCAGCAGGCCAACGCCCCAGACCAGTACCAGGAGATTTTGCAAGCCCGCTACGGCGTCGCCCTGAATGACTACACCGGGGAAGGCTTTGTGGCCCAGGTGGCGGCCCAAAAATTTCAGGACAATTCTGAACGCACCGCCAAGCGCATTCTCAACGACTTTCGCACCGGGCTGCTGGGCCAGTGGGTGCTGGAGTGGCCCCCTGCTGCCCCCTACTGACGGTTCTAGCGGGCCAGCGCGATAGCTAACCAAAAATGGCAGGGGATACTCATCCTCTGCCATTGCAACATCTTAATATTTAGGGTGATGAACGGGTGACTTACCAGCGGGAGAATTCCCGGTTGCCGCCATCTCTGCCGCCGCCGCCGCCGAAGTTGCCGCGGGGGCCGCCGCCGCCAGCGCGCTTCTCTTTGGGGCGAGCTTTGTTGACCCGCAGCTCGCGGCCCATCCACTCAGCGCCATCGAGGGCTTCGATCGCTGCGTCTTCGTCAGCTTCCTTTTCCATCTCGACGAAAGCAAAGCCACGGGGGCGACCTGTTTCGCGATCGGTGGGTACCGTTACTCGGCTAACGGCTCCGTACTCGGAGAAGACTTCGGTGATGTCCCCCTCCGTAGCATTGTAGGCAAGGTTTCCTACATAAATCGACATGGCACAACTCCAAATTAGACATGTGATGTAGACAAGTTCGATTCGGAGTGGTACACACCGATTACCCGAAAACTGAGATCAGACTGTGATTAACCAGCCTACCGAAAGCCAAACATGTTACCCGCTTACTTTAGCATAAGGTTTCTGAAGATTAATGCTTCTGTAACACTGTGTTGGCGGTGTTTCCAGCCCCTGGGGCCGGGGCTTTTCATAAGTTTTGTAACATCAAATTACGGGCCGTTGGCGAGGCCGTAACTAGCGCCTGCTGTAGAACGAAACTTCGACGTCGGCGCACCATCCGGCGGCTAAATTTTCGTACAAAAAAACGCGCTCTACCCGGTAGTACACGCCATCCCTAAAAACGCAGTCGCCGATGCGCGGAATGATCGGGTAGGTGGCAAACCAGAGCGCATCTTTGAGGGGAGCTTTGGGATTATTGCTGCTGGCGGCCAGATAAAACACCTGTACCTTAAACCCCTGACCAGAACTGGCGGGAGTAGAGAGGGGAGGGTCACTGGGCTTGCCGCTGCTTTTGCTGGTAGGTTTTTTGGTGGCCACAGGATGAGCGCCACGGAACTGGCGGTTGTAGAGTACGGGTACGCTGGGGGGCAGGTGCCTCCGTAGTCTACCAAGCGCCAGGGCAGGCGTAAGCGGGGGCGAGGGGCGGGCAGGGCCAGGGTTTAAAGCTGAAGAGGGCTCAGCCTGTCGGGTGGAGGAGTGATCCTACGGTCCGAGCTGCTGAGCCCTCAGTTCTGAGTTTAGGCCTTAGGGTTGTTCTAGTTGGGCTAGCTGTTACCACGGCGCTTGAGGGCGGCGACCATCTGCTGGCGCACGGCGCTGGCCCACTGATCAAACTCAACCTCGGGGCGATCGCCTTTGTCTAAGGCGGCTCCGCGCCCCTGGGGTTTCCTATCCTGCGTCATGGTCATGTCCTCTACGGCGGTTTTACGATCTCCTTACCTGCCTATTATTCCCTGGAGCGATCGCCCTAAGCTACGCCTTTAGGTAGGGATCTCATAACCTATGCCTGGGGAGAAGCCGCAATATTTCTCTAAATTTTTACGTTAGTTTTGCCCCAGTTGTGCTCTCCCCTGGTCGGCGCTTAAGGGAGTGGTCTAAGGGAGTATTACAAGCTATGGCCCGGTGCCCGCTACCGGTTCGATAGGGGGCAAAATGGCTCTAGACAACCTAAACCCTTGCTGCTCGACCTATGCGCCCCATTCGCACGTTTAACGTTACGCCTGCCCTACCCCAGCGGCTAGAGGCGCTGCGCACCCTGGCCTACAACCTTCACTGGGACTGGGATGTGGAGATGGTAGACCTGTTTCGGCGACTGGACGGCGACCTGTGGGAGTCGAGCCGCTACAACCCGGTGCTGATGCTGGGCACGATCAACCAGGCGCGGCTGAACGAGATTGCCGAAGACGAGGGGTTTTTGGCCCAGATGGACCGGGCGGCCCAGCGTCTGGAGGACTATTTGCGCGATCGCAACTGGTATAAAAAACACCGCAAAACCCCCGTCCCAGGCGAGCGCTACGCCTACTTTTCGATGGAGTTTGGCCTCACCACCTGCATGCCGGTGTACTCGGGTGGTCTGGGGGTGCTGGCGGGCGACCACCTCAAGTCGGCCAGCGATCTGGGTCTGCCCCTGGTGGCGGTGGGGCTGCTGTATCAGGAGGGCTACTTTGCCCAGTACCTGAATGCCGACGGCTGGCAGCAGGAGCGCTACCCGATCAACGACTTTTACAACATGCCTCTGCACCTGGAGCGCGACGGCGAGGGCAACGAGCTGCGAATTGCGGTGGAGTACCCCGGTCGCCAGGTCTATGCCCGGATCTGGCGGGTGCAGGTGGGCACGGTGCCGCTGTACCTGCTCGACACCAACATTGAGCCCAACAGCCAGTACGACCAGGACATCTGCGATCGCCTCTACGGCGGCGACATCGACATGCGCATTCACCAGGAAATCATGCTGGGGATTGGCGGCATTCGCATGCTCAAGGCTCTGGGCATTGTGCCCACCGCCTACCACATGAACGAGGGCCACTCGGCCTTTATGGCCCTGGAGCGCATCCGCGCCTTTATGGAAGACGACGGGCTGAGCTTTGCCGAGGCCCTGCAGGTGGCCCAAACCAGCCAGATGTTTACCACCCACACTCCCGTACCCGCCGGTATCGATCTGTTTCCGCCCGAAAAGGTGCTGCACTACCTGGGCCACTACCGCCAGCGCTTTGGCCTCGGCGATGCCGAATTTTTGGCCCTGGGCCGCACCGATACGGGCGACTTTTCGGCCCCGTTTAGCATGGCGGTGCTGGCGATTAAGACGGCGACCTTTATCAACGGGGTGAGTCAGCTCCACGCCGAAGTGTCGCGCGATATGTTTGGCGAGCTGTGGACCGGGCTGCCCCAAAGCGAGGTGCCGATTACCGCCATCACCAACGGCGTGCACGCCCGCAGCTGCGTGGCCCGCTCGACCCAAACGCTCTACGATCGCTACCTTGGCCCCAACTGGGCTGAGGCCAGCCCCAGCGCATCGCTGTGGGAGCGGGTCTACGCCATCCCCGACGATGAGCTGTGGCGCAACCACGAGCAGCGGCGATCGCACCTGGTGGTGGCGGTACGCGATCGCCTCACCCGCAGCATGCAGGATCGGGGGGCCTCACCCCGTGAGCTTTCCGAGGCCCAGGAATGCCTCGACCCCTTTGTGCTCACCATTGGCTTTGCCCGCCGCTTTGCCACCTACAAACGGGCGACGCTGTTTCTCCACGACCTGGAGCGCATTCGCCAGATCATCACCGGTCAGGGCACAGGGCGGCGGGTGCAGTTTGTGATTGCGGGCAAGGCCCACCCCAAAGACATTCCCGGCAAAGAGCTGATTCGCAGCATCGTTCACTTCACCCGCGACGAAGGGCTGAGCCGCTCGATTGTGTTTGTGCCCAACTACGACATTCACCTGTCGCGGGATATGGTGGCGGGCTGCGACGTGTGGCTCAACAACCCCCGCCGCCCCCGCGAGGCCTCGGGCACCAGCGGCATGAAAGCGGCCATGAACGGGCTGCCCAACCTCAGCGTGCTCGACGGCTGGTGGGATGAGGCCGACTACATTCGCACTGGCTGGCCCATTGGCCACGGCGAAGACTACGACGACCCCGACTACCAGGACGATGTGGAGGCCAACGCCCTCTACGACATTCTGGAAAAAGAAGTCGTGCCCCTGTTCTACGATCGCGACAAGGACGAAATTCCGCGCGGCTGGGTAGCCAAAATGAAGGAGGCGATTTACCTCAACACGCCCCAGTTCAACACCGCTCGCATGGTCAAAGACTACGCCAACCGGGGCTACTTTGCGGCCAGCGATCGCGCCCGCACCCTGGCAGCCGACGACTACGGCCCCGGCAAAGAACTCACCGCCTGGCAGGCCCGCATCACCGAGCAGTGGTACGAGGTGCGCTTTGAGGAAGTGGCGATTTCTGACACAAGCGATCTGCGGGTCAACCAGCCTTTTAAGGTGACCGCCGCCATTCGCCTCGGGGCGCTCACCCCCGACGATGTACAGGTCGAGCTGTACCAGGGCACCGTTGCCATCGACGGCGAAATTCACACCGGGCTGGCGGTGCCGATGGCCTACCAGGGCCAGGATGACCAGGGCAGAAGCGTCTATGCCCTGGAAATGCAGTACACCGCCAGCGGCTTGCAGGGCCTTTCGCTGCGGATTTTGCCCCGCCACCGGTACCTCAACAGCCCCTACGACCCCAAACTGGTGCTCTGGGCCAACCCCGACTCGGTACACATCAGTACGGGGGTTGTCTCGCCTGCGATCGCCCTATAGAAGCGGAGATGGGTATGACCTCAGTTCAGGTTTCGTCAAACGCGTCGCGCTATGGCCAAGACATCGCCATTCGCCAGTTTGAGCTGACGGCCGACGAACCCGCCTCGGTGGGCGGCGACGACCAGGGGCCAACCCCGACCGAGCTACTGCTGGCGGGCCTGGGCAGCTGCAAGGCGATCACGATCAAAATGTACGCCGAGCGCAAGGGCTGGCCCGTCGAGAATGTCTACGTGGCCGCCGAGCTGCACACTACAAAAAACTCGTCGGGAGAAAAGCAGTCGGTGATCAAGGCCTACCTCACCCTGGTGGGCGACCTCAGCGCCGAGCAGCGCGATCGCCTGCGGGAAATCGGCGATCGCTGCCCGGTGCACCGCCTGCTCAGCGCTGGAGCCGACATTCATACCGTGCTGACCTAGCGACAGAGCTGCTCGGGCAGGCGCTGCATGGTGCGCTCAAAGATGGCGGCATCGCCCATAGCCCGCGCCATAATCAGTGCGCCCTGAATAGCGATCAGGGCTTCTTCGCTGCGCTCCTGGGCTAGGGATTCTGCCATGCCGCCCTGGGTCAAAACGGCGGCGATCGCTCCCATCCACCGCTCCAGCATCGCCTGCACCTGGGGCTGAAAGTCGTCTTTGGCCGAGCCCAGCATCAGTGAGGCCAGCATGCAGGGCTTTTCGCCGTGGCTGTAGGCGTCACGGATGCGATCGCCCATTCGCCCCAATCGCGCTAGCGCATCCCCTTCACCGTCTAAGGCATCCACCGCCGTCTCTTGCAGCCACTGGTCAAGGGTGGCCAGCACCGTTTCGACCATGTCATCCTTGCCGCCCGGAAAGTGGTGGTAGAGGCTGGCCTTGCCCAGGCCCGTAGCCTCAGAAATTTTGGACAGGCTGACCCCGTCGTAGCCGTTCTGCCGAAACAGGTCGAGCAGGGTTGGCACGTAGCTTTGTTTAGCCGGGGTTTGCTTAGCCATTGCGCCTCCAGAACGGTTGGGAACCCTGTTGACATTATACCGAACGATCAGTACAGTAAATCTTGTACCGAACGTTCGGTACTCATTCACTGCCTTCTGAAGCTGTCTGGATGAAGAGTGCGAACTAAACCCCTGCTCATCCACCCCCTTTCTCTCTGCGGGAGACGCGAACGCTTTGGTAAAGCCTGTCCACAGGACAAACGACTTCGCCCAGGAACCGTTACCCATCCACCCATAAAGGACACCCACCATGATCAAGCTCTACGGTCACGAACTCTCGGGCAACAGCCACAAAGTGCGCCTGCTGCTCGAACTGCTGGGCCTCGACTACGACTGGGTCAACGTTGACCTGATGAAAGCCGAGCACAAGTCGCCTGAATACCTGGCGCTCAACCCGTTTGGGCAAGTTCCTCTGCTAATCGATGGTGACGTCAGGCTGGCCGATGCCCAGGCTATTCTGGTATACCTGGCGCGGCAGTACGGCGGCGAAGACTGGCTGCCCACCGAAGCCCTGCCGCTGGCCCAGGTGGTGCGCTGGCTCTCGACCACCGCTGGCGAAGTGCGCCAGGGGCCTGAGAATGCTCGCCTCTACCACCTGTTTGGGGCCACCAATATCAACATCGATCGCGCCCACCAAAAGGCCGAGCACATTCTCACCCAGCTCGACAAGCACCTTCACGATCGCCCCTGGCTGGAGTTCGATCGCCCCACCATTGCCGATGTGGCCGTATTCCCCTACGTGGCGCTGGCCCGCGACGGCAAGGTAGACCTCGATGCCTACCCCAGCGTGCTGGCCTGGATCGATCGCATCAAGCAGCTGCCCGGCTTTGTGCCAATGGCGGGCCTTTAAACCGAGATTGGCCGACCACAATCAACAGACTGTAGGGTAGGTCATCGCGATTGGCCCCAGCTCTGCACCAGAATCCGCCCACCTGACCCACCATTTTGCCCAAATCGAGCCTCTGGTCATGGGTAGGCGGTGGGTTACGGCGGCGCGACAGGTGAACGGCGGATGGCGGGGGAGAGCGATCGCCTAACCCACCCTACGCCTTTAGAGAAATTAAGACCTAATCAGTAGCAGGAGCGTACCCATGGCAAACCCAGGCTGGTCCCACGAAGAGTCTCCCTTTCATGCCGGAGAACTGGCGATTCAGGCGCGGCTGGGGGTGCAGGAGCGGATGGATCGCCAGGGGCGGCGGATCATTCGCGACTATTTGCCCGAGCAGCACCGTCAATTTTTTGCCCAGCTGTCTTACGTGCTGGTGGGTACGGTGGATGGCAACGGTCAACCCTGGGCCTCAATGTTGGTGGGGAAACCGGGGTTCATTACCTCCCCCGACGATCGCACTCTGCACATTGCGGCCCAACCGCTCTACGGCGACCCCCTGCACCGCACCCTGGCCGAGGGGGCCGACATTGGCCTGCTGGGTATTGAGCTGCACAGCCGCCGTCGCAACCGCCTGAATGGCACAGTAACAGCCCTTCAGCCCGACGGATTTACGGTGGCGGTGGGGCAGAGCTTTGGCAACTGCCCCCAGTACATTCAGGCGCGGCACATTCAAACGCAGCAGTTTGATCTGCGATCGCTAGATCCGACAGCCCCAAAACCCGTGCATTCCCTGGTGGCGCTGGGAGAGAGTGAACAAGCGATGATCGCCGCTGCGGATACCTTCTTCATCGCCACGGCCCACCAGGCGGAGTCAGCGGGCAGCGCCAGCGGCGTAGATGTGTCGCACCGGGGCGGCAAACCGGGCTTTGTGCGTGTGGATGATGCCACCACGCTGACAATTCCCGATTTTTCGGGCAACTTGCACTTCAACACCTTTGGCAACCTAGAACTCAACCCCCGCGCTGGTCTAATCTTCATCGATTTTGAGCGGGGCGATCTGCTCTACCTCACCGGCACCGCCGAAGTCATGTGGGCTGGCCCCGAAATTGCCGCCTACGAAGGAGCCGAACGCCTGCTGCGCTTTCATGTAACGCAGGGCTACCGTGTCGAAGGCAGCCTGCCCCTCACCTGGTCAACCCCAGAGTTCTCGCCCTTCTTGACCGACACTGGCCCCTGGCAAAATCCTCAATAATGGAACAGGGCAAACCCTACGCAGGGCAAACCCCATTCCAAAGCAAACACGACTCAGGGCAAACGCCGTTTGCCCCTACCTATCCACCCCCTTTCTCCCTACGGGAGACGCGAACGCGTTGGCGCAGCCTGTCCACAGGACAAACGACTTCGCTCAGGGACCGCCACCCATTCACCCCTTTCTCCCTACGGGAGACGCTAACGCGAACGACTTCGCTCAGGGACCGCCACCCATCCACCCATCTACCCATCCACCCGCTTACCCTCCCACCCATCTACCCATCCACCCACCTACCCAAAATGCAGCTCCACGCCGACCTCACCCAACGCATCGTTCTCACCACTCCCGATCTCCCCTGGCTCGACTCCCCCATGCCCGGTGTTCACCGCCGCATGCTCGATCGCGATGGAGATGAGATCGCCCGCGCCACCTCTCTGGTGCGCTACGCCCCCGGCAGCGCCTTTTCGCCCCACACCCACGGCGGCGGCGAAGAGTTTTTTGTCTTAGAAGGCGTATTTTCTGACGAGCACGGTGACTACCCGGCAGGCACCTATGTGCGGAACCCAGTCGGTTCGGCCCATACGCCATCGAGCCAGCCGGGCTGCACCATTTTGGTCAAGCTGTGGCAGATGCACCCCGACGACCAGACTCGGGTGGTGGTAGATACGACCACCGCGCCCTGGCACCCTGGCCTGGTTGAGGGTTTGCAGGTGATGCCGCTGCACGCCTACGGCACTGAGAATGTGGCGCTGGTGAAGTGGGCACCGGGCACCCAGTTTCAGCCCCATACCCACTGGGGCGGCGAAGAGATCTTTGTGCTGGAGGGCGTGTTTTCTGATGAGCACGGCGACTACCCGGCGGGCACCTGGCTGCGTAGCCCCCACGGCAGTCGCCATACCCCGTTTAGCCGCGAGGGCTGCACGATCTATGTGAAGACAGGGCATTTGGTCGGGGCCGAGGCATTCAGCAACGCTTGACGACATTAAAGTAATGCGTCGATCTGATCGCCTCAGCGATCGCCCTATTGGGCATCAAGTAGGGTGGGCACTGCCAGCCCTACGGTGCTACGGTGCTGGCCAGTAGAGCTGCCTTGCAACTCAATCGACGGTATTACGGGACGGTTACAGGGGCGGCCCGCGCAAAAATTGGCTGTCTATAATGGGCTCTAAGCGACGGCGGCGAGCTAACTTTAGGTTTGCTGCCCTGCACCATAGTCTTTTCAGAGACACACCATGGCACGAGCAAAAACTGGCATAGCCTACTCGCTCTGGGCACTAGGTTTTGTGGGCATCTGCGGGCTACATCGGTTTTATACCGGGCAGATTGTGTTGGGGCTCGTCTACCTGTTCACATTCGGGTTGTTTGGCATTGGCCAGCTCATCGATCTGGTGCTGGTGCCCGGCATGGTCAAAACCCGAAACGACCAACTGCGGCGGCAATACCTGGCAGAGTGGGGTGACGAGGGCCTGGTGATGCCAGTGTCGATAGAGCGAAACCTGGTCGCGGCCCAGAGCATTCCACAGACCCAAAATGACTCGATGCAGCAGCTGCTAAGGGTGGCCCACGCCAATGGGGGCAGACTTTCTAAGGCACAGGTCGCGCTTCACACCGGGCTGAACCCAGAGCGCGTAGATGCCCTGATTCAGGAGGCGCTGCGCTACGGCTATGCCGATGTCACCAACGATCCAGAGTCTGGAGCGGTGCGCTACGTCTTTGATTTGTAGCGAGTAGGGCTGGCACTGCCCACCCTACGGTGCTGCAAAAGCGATCGCCGCCTTTCTTCTACGATCATTCCCAACCCTACTGCGCCTTCATCCAGGCGAGGCACTTTTGCATGTGCTGGCGCATGGTGGCTTTGTCGGCGTGGTGGCGGCGACCGTGGCCGGGCAGCACCCACTCAAAGTCGTAGGTGGTGAGCCTTTCCATTGATTTAACCTGCTCAGACCAGGAATACCAGCAGACAGAGCGGAAGGCGTGCAGCTGATGCAGCCGCTCCGACCAGGCCAGGTGGTCGCCGGTAAACAGCACCCGGTTGTCGTACAGCAGCACCGTATGGCCTTTGGTGTGGCCCGGCACCGGAATAATCGTCAGGTCGGGCGTTAGGTCGACCGGGTCGGTGCCCTGGAGCTGAATTTCGACGGCGGCAGTGCCCCGGCCAACGTCGTCGGCGTGGAGGATGCGTTGACAGCCAAACCGCTCATGAAACTGCTGGTGGTCGGCCACATCATCCTGGTGGGTGAGGTAGAGGTAGCGCACGCCGCCCAGGGCTTCGATCTGCTTCACCAGGGGGGCAGCAAAGCGGGGCGAATCGACCAGCACGTTGCCATCGGGTCGCTGAATCAAGTAGCTGGCCGCCCCGTAAGACTTTTCGGAGTGGTAGCCGCAGTGGTAGACGTTCTCGGTAATGGCGATCGGAAAGCTGGCCTGGGCCGCCTTCATATCTTTGGGCGGCTCCACGGTGCCAATGGAAGCAGTGGGGCAGGCGAGTACAGCCTGTAGCGCGGCCAGCCGTTCGGCCTCGGTTTTGGGCTGGTGAAAAACCGCCGACTGCTCATCGTCGCGAGTGAAGATATCCGGGGCCATCCAGCGGCAGGTGTCGCAGTCGATGCAGGAGCTATCGACGTAGATATCGCCCTCTACGTTTTGGGGGCGGCGGGCGGTGAGGTGAGCCATATTTGATTCATACCTGCATTCAGCAATCCCATAGCTTGAGTCTATCGCTGGGAAAGGGCGATTGTGGGACGGTGTGTAAGCGTTAGCCTCGGCCAAAGAGCCGCTTCAGCGGGTTTGAGGCAATTTGCCCGATGGGGGTGCGGCTGCGCTTAGCCGCCTGCACAGGGTCATCGGCGGTGAGAATATCCACAGCGCGATCGAACTGTTTGTCGCTGTCGGATCGGCTGGTGCTAGACGCAAAGGTGGCCGCTGGTGTGTTGGCCTGGGTATCAGAGAGAGCGGCTTGGTAGGCCTGATTTAAGTTCGGCAGGCTGGCCGCGATCGCAGGCAGTTCTAAAATGCGAGTGTCTAAGCTCTGACCAATAGCGTGGAGCTGTTTTTGCAGCCCCTCGGGCAGGGCGCTGTCTTGCCGACCCAGGGCGGTGATAAACGCGGTCACCGTTTTTTCTTGTTCAGGGTTTAAAGTAGGCATGATTATTAAGGGATAAACAGTACTGCAAAAGGGCGATTCCCCAGAGGGGACGCTGCGCGAGCGCAGGGTGCTGGTGTGCGATCGCCTGACGCATCAAAACCAACCCCGATAGCGCGTAGGGCTACTGCTAAAACACGCCCCACAGCGCGGCTTAGATCGAGGTTTTTAATTTGAAAGATCCTGCTCTTTGATAGTAAGAAACTTTGCCGGGAATGATGGCGGTTCATGACATAAATCCCACCTTTGGCAGAGCTGTTTGTTGTGCCGATTGGCTGAGCGCCTCAGCAAATGTGCTGCCCCTCGCCGCCCCTTCCATGCTTCCCCTAGTGCCCATGCAGGGTGCAAGGTATAGGGCTCAGGGTTCGCCTGAACCTGAAACCTTGAACCCTACACCCCACTGCCCCGTCATCTTTAAGCTTGGCAGTCTACTAGGGACGTTCGGCGTGGATGTAGTCGACAAACCAAAACTTGGGCTCTAGCCTAAAGCGCAGCCAGGCGGCGATCCCCAGCCCCAGCAGGCCCACACCCGCCAGGGGCAGACCGGGCCAAAGCCGCCAGGCATCGGGCAGTACCGCCACCAGGGCCAGGCTGGCGACAAAGTAGATCAGCAGGCCCCACTGCAAGCGCTGAATGGTCTTGAGGGCACTGCGGCAGCTGTGGCAGTGCTGCGTGTGCTGATGGTAGCGATCGAGCATGTGGCGATGGTCTGGGGAGGGGGCCAGGCTGGGGGCCTGGGGCTGCCAGAGGGGATGGTTGGGCAGGTAGCGATCGCACCATTTGCGAAATTCAATCACCATGCGATCGGCGGTGGTAGGCAGCTTATAGGCCGTCTTCCAGTCCTGGGTTTGCAACTGCTGCTGTAGCCGCTGGGCCTGCTGCTGCAACAGCACCATATCGCCATCTAGCACGGCATTGCGGGTTTTAACGTGAGCCCACCAGCGAGGGATGAGCCGGTGCAGGGTCAGGGCAAAATTGCGGGGAAACTGGGCCACAATGCGGCACTTACCGGGCACCGTAGGCACGCAGTAGGTCACCAGCCCCACCTGCTTGCCCTGATCGCCAAAGCTAATGACATATTCCACCCGGCAGGGGGGCTCAAAGGTAATGTGGCTGCTGAACCGGCCTGTAGATTCGGCCTCGATGCGCTCTGGGGTCGAGGTGAGAATTTGCAGCGGCAGCGGCCCCGCCTGGGAGCGCTTGCCCTGCACGCCGTGGTGGGCAAAGGGCACGTGGGTGGGGTCAACCACGTTTTCGACCAGCGTTTGCCAGTCGTATTCCAGGTCGCGCAGGTAGGAGTCCCACACAAAGCCCTTGCTGGCATCAATTTGAGGAGACAGCGGCAGCGGGGTCTGCTGCGCCAGCTCGGTACTCTCGGCATCGGGCCAGACCCACAGCAAATCGTTCGCGATCTGGGTGGGGAGCACCGTCGCACAGAGCTGGGGCTGCTGGTCGGGGTGAAAGCCCGCCTCGGCCTGGGGCACCGACTGGCATACGCCCTGGGCATCAAACTGCCAGCCGTGGTAGCTACACATCAGGTGGCCGCTCTGCTCGTCTACTCGGCCCTCGCTGAGGGGGGCCAACCGATGGGGGCACTGATCGACAAAGGCCTGATAGGTGCCAGAATGACGGGGCTGCCAGATCACGATCGGCACACCCACGACCGTGACGGCGGTGGGATAGCTGGGCCTGAGATCAGCGACGGGGGTGACTGGATACCAGTGCTGGCTGAAGTTGAAGAGGTCTGTCATCGGTAGGGGCGATCGCGCGCTTGAGACGGCTCACAGTCACGGCCTGCCACCCTCGCACCACACCAGGGTCAGCAGTTCTCGAAGACGACTGTAGCAGGTTGGCCCCAGCTCAGCGACGAATCGCAAAAAAGTGAGATGTGGGTTGCGCAGTTTTGGGGCGGTGTGGCTAGACCTACAGCAGTAATGGGTCGTTGTGCGTTGTGCGTGGGTGTGGGAGTGTCAGCGTTGGGATTCTGTGGGTCGGGTGTGAGTAGTGCGTGTGGCGGCGTTGGGGCTGGGATTGTCAACGTCGGGACTTTGGGTGTCAGCGTTGGGTCTCTGAGTGTCGGGTGTGCGTGTGCATGTGGCAGCGTTGGGATTCTGTAGGTCGGGTGTGGGTAGTGCGTGTGGCAGCGTTGGGGCTGGGATTGTCAACGTTGGGGCTGGGATTGTCAACGTTGGGGTTCTGGATGCCATCGTTGGGGTTCTGAGTGCCATGTGTGGATAGCGCGAGGGTCAGCGCTGGGTTTCTGAGTGGCATTGTTGGGTCTTTGAGTGTCGTGCATGGGGGTTGCATCCCAACTTTGCAAATTCATGGACTCGATGGACGGTTGGCCCGTCATGCCCGTGCAAACGGGCATCCAATCGAGAGTAGCTGTTACCCAGTAGATTCCCGCCTCCGCGGGAATGACAGGCACGATTCCTTTTCCAAATCAACAACGCAGCACATTTACAAAACTGGGATGTACCCTGCATGGGTTCCTCAGGCTTCGCTCTGGCGGTTTTTAGAAATAGGTCACGGTTTTGCAGAAATGACCTGCCGTATTTTACGGAGCCTTTCATTTGCTATTCAGAAAAATTCCGTGCGATCGCCAGGTTTGAAACCGCAAAAATTAGGCTATCTATTGAAAACCCAGGTACACCAAATCCACTTCGGAAACTAAAGTTTTTCTTTGCGGCAAGCTCTATTTCTAGGCTTGGACTCGGTTTATTCAAGGGTGTCATCTAACCATGAGTATCAAGCACTATGATTGCCAACCAAATCGATATTGAATTTTCTGCTGAAGACCAAAAAGCGGTAATGGAAGCCCTGGAACTCGTTCGCGAAAAGCTAGGGTTTGTGGTCGGTCTATCGGCGGAAGAGCGCCGCCGGTTGTCTAAGATTGGCACGCGATCGCAAACGTTTACCTACCAGGCCCTGACGGTGGCCGAACAGCACCCGGAGCTAATGCCCCGCTACCTGGATGTGGATGGGGCCATGCGCGATATGAACCTATTTATTGCGCTGAACCCGATTTTGCAAACGCTGGTTGAGCTACAGCGCCTGGTTAAAGACACGCAGACTGTCGCGGGCAGCGAGGCCTATGCGGCAGCGCGGACGGCCTATTCGTCGGCCAAGAAGGCGGCAAAGGGTGTGGGCCTGGAGGATGTGGTTAGCACCCTTTCGCAGCATTTTGAGCGATCGAAGCCTGCGGCGGCGAGTCAATCACAGGCTGGGCCATCGGTATAGGCATGACAGGTCTGCAAACGCCATAATCTATGGCAAACCCCTGGAGATGTACTCTCCAGGGTTTTTTTGATTCGCTAGTCGGCGGCGGGGGCGTAGCGGCGGGTGTGTATCGAGATATACTCGCCCTCTCTGCCGGTAGGCATTAGCTTTGTCCACCTATCGGGGTCGGCGCAGCCTTTGGCCCCCAGTTGATGAATGGTGTCTCGTACGGCTGCGTAGTCGCCGAGGGCTATCAGGCGCACTACTTCTTGCTGCCGCACGGGCAGTTTGAACTCGTAAGTCATGGTGTTCACCTTTAGGGTCAGGAAAACGGGGAACTTACCTAGCACTCCGTAAAGGTGCGAAACCGATGGGCTAGATCTCTTAAAATGAGCCTAGTCATTTCGGCTTAGCGTCGATAAGTCGGAATGATCAGGGGTTTGGGAGGAGTGTCAGTCCTCTCATTCCCCGCCTAGCTCATTCCCCGCGTTGTGTATGATACGCCATGCGATCGGTGAAAACAACCGTATAGCCAAGCCGCATGCACCAACAAAATCTAGTAGGTTGGGTGAAACGAAGTGGAACCCAAAACCGCTTGCTGCTAGGAGTGCGTAGCATGCTTTCCTTGTCACTGGCCAGCCCGAAAGATGGCCTCAGCGGTTAGCGACAGGTTTGGGAACAGCTCAGAACGGATTGGCTCATTGCCGTGAAACTGGCTGACCTGGTACTCATCCTCAATCAGGCGATAGATCGAAAGCGTTGGTCGCTTGGGGTTGCCAATGTAGCGGCGTCCGCCCAGGCCCAGATAGTCAACAATCCAATATTCAGCAATGCCGAGACTTTCGTAATCGACTAGCTTTTTGCCGTAGTCGTCACGCCAGTTGGTGCTTACCACTTCTACAACCAGCGGTACTGAGGCTCCTAGGGTAACGGTTGAAGCCTTTTTCCAGAGAGGCTCTTGGGGCCAGGGCCATTTCATTCTCAAGGAAGGCTGAAGATGCTAGAGTTTCAGGCTGATTCATCTTTTCCTTAGGCTCTATGCATCTTTCTCCTCCATCCCCTGCTACGGTTCCCCAAACCCACCCCGAGT
>NZ_JBNXVS010000027.1:0-80169 GCF_050565655.1 Nodosilinea sp. AN01ver1
CAGCGGTTTTGTGGTGGCCTCTATGAGATCTGGCTACGGCACGATTAGCCCGGTCATAGTCGCCGTTTTAGCCGTGCTAGTGGGGCTGTTGACGGCTAATTTTGTTGGCATGATGAGGTTTTTGCAGGGAACAAAAACGGCGATCGCTCAGTTGCCTGAGCCAGCGCCGTTTTTGCAGTGGTGGGGCCGCATTTACACAGCCCTTTACTGGACCGGGTTTGCGGCCTGCCTGTTCACAGCCCTGCAAATTTTATTTTTGGGCTACCTGTTTAGCCAGCACATGGTGGACTAACTGGCCTAGCATCTTTAACGGAATGCGTCGGGATTGAGGGGCCGACCAGCAGGGCTGCCGCTGTTTAATCGAGCGCCAGTGCCGCCATCGGTCGGGTCAAGAAAGGGCTTGAGGTTAATGCCGCTGGTGCGACGGCCTGGGGAAGCCGCACCGGGCAGACCGAGAACATTGCCGATTTGGCCCAGCACGTCGCTGTTGCCCCCGGTAAAGGTGGTTACCCCCTGGGTTTGATCGCCTCGATCGGCAATGGTCAAGTTGTCAAACACGCGATCGCGGGTGACGGCCGCATCCTGCCCCGGCGGTACGGTGAAGACAATGCGACAGCCCGGCACGGTTTCGGTGGTGACACAAACGGTGTTATAGCCATTTTCAACGGCGGTCTCTAGGGCCAGCAGGCCGTCTGGGCGGTACTGCTCCAGGCGATCGCTGATGGTGGCACAGCGGCGCTCGGCAGGCCAGGCACTACCCATATCCTCAGGCACGGCCCAGGGGTAGGCTTGCCCCGGCTGACTGGTGGGAGAATACATGACGGTGTAGCGTCCATCCTGCATTTGGCAGGTGAAGCGAGGCGCAGTGTCGGCCTCGGCAGGTTCGGCTGGAGCGTTCTCAGGCGTTCCCTCGGGTTCTGTCTGAGCCTGGCTGTGCGCCGTCAATGGCCCCAGCAGTAGCGTGGTGGCTAACCCACCCATCAGTAATCTAGTCATTGTGCCGGTCGTAGAACGAACCATGGTGTGCTGCCTCCAGTCGATAGCGTGTGTGAGTAGGTTTTTGCCTAGGGTGCCCCGGCAGCTGGACGGTAGACCAGATAGCAACGTTGCTTAAACCCAGAACATGGCAACTCTCTAGTTCCTCGCGACGCGATCGCTGGCTCGCAAGTTCCCCAGCCCGTGTCTGAAATTGCGATCGCAATCTCAGGGCGCGTCATGGATTCCGGCCAAAACTTTGGTCCCATCAGCATTGCCACGCTCAGTCCCAAAAGACAGGCTAGGGACTGCAACCGTTGATTCTTGGCCATCAACCGTTAATTGATGGACGATCCCTAAGCCTCTTGCAATTTTTAAGATTGTGCGTATCCTTAGTTAGGCTTTGGGTTCACGCTGTATTTAGGCGGTTTAGGTCCGTCCCTTACGCTGCATCTAGCGTTGGCTGGCCGTAAGGTCGTCGTCAGGTTTGCTTCACGTTCGCACAACCCAACTCACACACTGCATCAGAGGGAGACACCACCCATGGAACACTCAACCCAACCATTTGCGTTATCGCGCCCACCGGCGATCGGCCATCGTCTGGGGGGCTGGGCCGGGAGCGGCCTGATTGTGTCTACCCTGCTGGTGATCAGCCCTGCTGCGCGAGCAGAAACCCTGGCGGCCTGGCAGTTTGACCCGGCTACCCAACAGCTGACCCTGACGCTGCCCAGCGGCATTACGCCTCAGTACCGGGTTGAACCCAACCCGGCCCGCATTGTGCTTACGCTGCCCCAAACCCAGCTGGGGGCAATAGCGACGCAGCAAACCTATAGCGGAGCCGTGAGCCAGGTGAGCCTCAGTCAGGTCAACGATGCCACGGTGGTGGTGCTCGATCTGGCCGCCGATGCGGTGCTGGCGGCAGACGGGGCCAGCCTGGTCTCGATCGCGGCTGGCGAGCAAACCCGCTGGGTGCTCACCGCCCTGGCCGCGCCGGGGGGTGCCTCTACGGCAGCGGTACCCGATGGCACCTCGATATCGGGTACCGCTGCCGTACCCGGCAATAGCCAAATGATCGTGGAGCTGCCGATGATTCCGGGAAACAACCCTCAGCTGGGCTTTCCAGCGGCTGGGACCGGGCGGCTCAGCACCTCAGCCGCCAACCTGATGCTGCCCAGCGATATCGACAGTTTGACGAACCTGCCCGAAACCTTGCCTGTCGATCCGTTTAATCTGGGGCAGCCGGGAGAGCAGGTCTCGGTGCCCAGCCTGGCCGAACTCGATGCCGTAATTGGCCCGGTGGCCGCTGCGCCCCAGGCGGCAGGCTCTACCTCGTTAGAACCCCCTACCGCTGGGGCTGCCCAACCGGGTGCGATCGCCACGGCACCCGCCATCCCCAGCAGTGCGGGAGCCAGCCCGGTACTGACTCAAGAGCCACCCGCTGCCCCTGGCACTGCGGCAATCCCTGCACCCGCCGCTGCACCGCCTCAACCTGAGGTAGCGGCCTTACCAGCCGAGCCATCAGCCCCAGAACCTGAAGCCTTACCACCGATTGATAGCGAAACCAGCGGCGTTCCTATAGCAGTTACGCCGCCGGAGCTACCGACCTCAGAACAGCCTATCGCTCAGCCGGAGGCGACTCCAGAACAACCTGTCGCCCAGCCGGAGGCGATCGCGGTTATTCCACCTGAGGCCCCACCGGCCACAGCTCCCGCAGTGACAAATCCCCCAGCTACAGAGCCGGTCATTGCTGAAACCAGCCGCCCGGCTGAGGCCATAGCGGCGGAACCCCCGGCGCTACCCAACCTGGCCGCTGAGGCTGCGATCGCGGCCCAGCCCGACGCCATCAGTCAGGAGCCGCCGCCCGTAGCTACGGTCCCCGTTGAGGTGGCTGGAACTGACCCCAACCTGCTGAGCGTGCCCACAGCCCCAACCACGACCAGCCAGGGCAGCGTTGTCCCCCCCGATAGCCCAATTATTCTAGCCGCCGCCGGAGAGCCAATCTTGTTTGGTAGCCCACTGCCCGGCAGCGGCGATCGGGCGGCATTGCCCGACGCGATTAACCCGCCCCCCGCCGAGCGCCCTCTCTCCCCCGATACCCTGGTGGCGGCGGGCACTATTTTAGAACTGCGCTACGTGGGCGACGAACCCCTCGACCTAAACACCGGCTCCAGCCAAAATCAGGTGCTGCTGCTGGCCCACGATATTCGCGACCCCATTACCAACGGCATTGTTGCCCCGGCTGGCAGCCAGCTCATTGGTCAGTTTGAACCCACCCCCCAGGGCCAGCGCTGGGTGAGCAAACGGCTGATTTCTCCTGCCGGACAGCAGGTGGATTTTGCTAGCACTACCGAGTACATGGTAGGCAGCCCCAATGTCAGCACTCCCCGATTGGCCGCTGGGGCCGGCCTGGGCGCTCTGGCCCTGATGCTGGTGACCAGCTTCAGCGGCATTGGCCTGATCGGCGGTGCCCTGGTTGGCGCAACCACGGTCGTGGGCACCTCGCCTCAGACCGTGGTCATTGAGCCTAACCAAATTATTCAGGTGCAGGTCATTCAAGATATACCGCGAGCCATTCCCATTGCGTCCGCCCCCGAGCAGAGCCGTGAGTGGGGCGCTGGCGGCTGGTAGGGACGTAGCATCATGCTACGCCCCTACCTGTGCTCGATGAACAGATCGAACGGGAAGGGGCCATAGGTACCCGCCACCTCGGCCACCTCAGGGTCTGAGGTGTGAAAGGTAATCAGCACACCCCGCGATAGGCCGCTGTAGTCGTCTAAATACCAGGCTCCCTTGAGAGTGTTGAACTTGAGATAAACCGCCCCGTCACGGGCGGGCAAGTCGAGGTTGACCGCCACCCCCAGGGCCAGCAAAAATGCCTCCAGCGCCCTCTGGCCCTCGGCCAGAGTATTCGCGCAAATGCCCAGGGTTTGATAGTCAGACCATTCGTTGAAGTGGCTCAGGTCAGCTCGCACCTGGGCCGCTTCGGCATCGCTGAGGGCAGGTGGGGTCGTGAGGCAGCTAAACCGGTTCAACCGCTGGCGAATGGCCATGATGGCGGCGGCGGCGGGGAAGGGTGAGGTCGTCATAGTTGGTTTTTGGTAGTCGGTTCCAGGGGTGAATCATCCCAAAGCCGTTTGGGCTTACTAGCAGAGGGCCTCTGGCCCAGCTATCAGAGGTGCCACCATGACCTACCATGTTCGCATGCTGGACATACCGTCTAGCGATCGCCCGCGCGAACGGTTGCTATCCTACGGGGCAAAAAGTCTTTCGGCCGCAGAGCTACTGGCCATTTTGCTGGGCACCGGCCAGGGACCCGGCAAGCTGTCAGCGGTAGGGCTGGGTCAGCTAATTTTGCAAGAGATGGGGCAAAACCAGCGCGACCCGCTGACCTCTCTGCGGGATGTCTCGGCCCACGATTTGACGGCCATTGACGGCGTCGGCCCGGCTAAAGCCACCACTATCCTAGCCGCCATTGAACTCGGTAAACGGGTGCTGCAGGCGATTCCGCCTGAGAAAACCGTGGTCGACGATCCGGCGATCGCCGCTGCCGCCCTTAGCCACGACCTCATGTGGCAGACCCAGGAGCGCTTTGCCGTGGTGCTGCTCGACGTGCGCCACCGCCTGATGGGCACCCAGGTAATCACCATCGGCACCGCCACCGAAACCCTGGCCCACCCCAGAGACATCTTCAAAACCGTGATTCGCCACGGCGCGGTGCGCTGCATCGTGGCGCACAATCACCCCAGCGGCAATCTCGACCCATCGCCTGATGATCTTGCCCTTACCCGACAGCTCTTGCAGGGGGCACAAATTCTGGCGGTGCCCGTGCTCGATCACCTGATCATCGGCAATGGCGACTACCGCAGCCTGCGTCAGACCACCCAGCTCTGGCAGGAAACACCCCAGGGAGCGTAGAGCTAAAAATTTTTCTGGATAAACCCACGGTCTTGATTTCAAAATTTAGATTTGCGATTTTGGCCGGGGCTTTTGCGTCGGCTAGCGCTCTCTATTGGCAAAGATAAGCTAAATTCAGTAGTGCAAGTCGCTTTCTAGAGCTTTAATGGCAGGTAGAGAAATTGATCTTACCCGTGTTGCTCGCTAAACATGCCGGACGCGAATGCCATCTTTATCTCCTATCGTAGAAGCGATAGCAGTGACGTGTCGGGCCGCATTTACGATCGCCTAGTCGCTCACTTTGGACTAGCCGCCGTGTTTAAGGATGTCCACTCCATTCCCTACGGTACCGATTTCCCTGACTACATTCAGCAAGAGTTGGTTAAATGCAGCGTACTCCTGGCCGTAATTGGCCCCACCTGGCTAACGGTAGAAAAGGATGGACAGCGTCGACTCGACAACGCCGATGACTGGGTGCGCATTGAAATTCAAACAGCTCTGGAAAATGATGCCATTACTGTGATTCCTTTACTAGTGGGCGAAATGGAGCGCCTCACGGAAGCACAGCTGCCTGAACCATTAAAACCGTTGGCCCGACTAAACAGCGCCTTAGCCAGGTCTGACCCCGACTTTCACCAGGATATGACTCGACTGACGCGGCGGCTAGAGAAAATTTTAGAGAGTAAATCGACCCCAGCATCCTCAAGAACTAGTGAAAAGTCATTCAGTCTGGCCCAAAAGCTAGAGCTAGACGATCTAAATCAGCAGCTCGCGTTACTCAGCCAGCAGCATCAGGCCTGCGCCGAAGAAGCGAGATTAACCAGTGATCCAGATCGCAAGGTTGTGTTGGCAGAAAAGGTAAAACGATTATTACAGCAAATTTCGGCCATTGATGGACGCATTAATGCCATCCAAAACTGTTCTAAAGGCTAACTTTGAGCATGCCCCCCACTCGCCAATCGACAGCAGACCCAGCCAGTCTGACACTGCAAAAAAATGATCTAGAGAAAGCGATCGCAGAGTTAGTCGTTGAGTATGAGGTTATTGCTGACCAATCTCGCACGACCTTAGATCCAGGTTCAAAGACCAGATTAGAAATTCGCAAAAAACAGCTTTTAGGCCAAATTCAGGAAAAAGAACAATTGTTGGGAGCACTGGAGCAGCAAAAGCAAGACATCAATCGCCACATCCTCAGCTTTGATGAAGCCCTGCCAAAAATCGACTTCCGGGAGGCGCGACGAATCATTCACCGAGTTGTTGACGATCTCCAGATTAACGAAGGGGGAGCGGCCCTGTTTTTGCTGCAACAAAGCCGACGCATGGCAGGAGATTTGCTACTGCTAGCGCTCAGTGATGTCTTAAGCAGCGGCAGGGCAACCCCGATCTACTATGAAGTAGCTTTTTCACCTGCCACTGGTGGAGCTGATCAAGCTACGTTTCTAAAATCTATGGGTCGCTACTTGGGGGTAGAACTAACGGATAACCCTAATGTTGACGTTAGCGTTATTCGAACAACTCTGTGCGATGCTCTGCGAGAACATTCTACGGTTGTGATTCAGCTAACCAATTGGGATGCCGTCGGTCGTCAAAATCAGCATGAATTGATGCAGTGGCTGCTCGAAACCTTTTGGCAACCCCTAGTTGATGAGTTGGAGTATGTGCTGGAAGAATGGAACGCCCGCGTGATTTTTGTAATCGTGGCCAATCGCCCTTTGACGGAAGACTGTCAAAAACTGCCCTGCTTTTGCACGGTTGATGCCTTCGACAGTCGCAGCATTCTAGAAATTCCATTGACTCACTGGACAGAGAAAGATATTCGCATTTGGTTAGCTAGTCATTTCAGACTATCAAAACCCCAAGCTAAGACCTGGGCCAAACAGATTTACGACGAAAGTGACGGAGATCCCAACCTCATTCGACAAGCCCTTCAAGATTATTTTGAGCAACTATTAGCCTCCCAAACCTAGCCCCTATGAAGCGCCCCACCTTTACCGGCAACCTCGCCCAGCGATCCGCAGCAGCCCATCCTGATTCGCCCCAGCAGCCCGAACCCTATCTGGCTTCAGAGGAACTAATTACGGCGGTGAATCTGGCCATTTTTCTCAAGCGTCCGCTGCTGCTAGAAGGCGAAGCCGGGTGTGGTAAGACCCGACTGGCGACGGCAGTGGCCTATGAACTGGGGCTGCCGCTGTATCGCTGGGATGTGCGATCGACGACCAAGTATCAGGAAGGGCTGTACGAATACGATGCAATTTTGCGGCTGCATGACGTCAACCTGGCGAAGCATTTGCCTGAGCAACCCGATGCCTCTCAGCGCCTCATCGACCCCAGCAACCCCAACAACTACTTAGAACTCAAAGCCCTGGGAAAAGCTTTTGACTGTCCCGATCGCCCGGCGGTCGTTCTAATCGACGAAATTGACAAAGCCGATTTAGATTTCCCCAACGATCTGCTGACTGTACTCGACGAGCCGTGGTCGTTTACCATTCGCGAGACTGGGGAGACGAAACAGGCCAAGTATCCGCCCATTGTGATTATTACCAGCAACAAAGAGAAGGGGAATTTGCCAGCCCCATTTTTGCGGCGATGTATCTACTACTTCATTGAATTTCCGAACCAGCCTGAACAGCTAAAGCAGATTGTAGCGGCCCATCGGCACATTCCTCAGGCTTTGATTGATGTCGCTACCGATCGCTTTTTGACCGTGCGTCAGCAAGAAGGATTGTTCAAAAAGCCGGGCACCAGTGAGTTTCTAGACTGGCTGCAAGCGTTAACACACTTTGGTAGCAAGCCCTACTCGGCTAAAAAACTCGCCCAAGATGAGCATCTACCCTATCGAGAGCTGCTCTTTAAGCTCAGAGCCGACTGGCGCAATGCCGCTCGCCCCGCCAGTCTATGACCGATTTAGACCTGGCTTCTCTGGTGACAAATGCCTTTTTCCGGCTGCGTCGGAGAGGGTTTAACCTGGGCATTAGTGAGCACCTGGCCGCACTAGCTGTGGTAGAAGAAGGGTTCGCTACCAGCGTTGATCAGGTCAAGACGTCTCTGAAATTGCTCTGGTGCGAGTCTCGATCAGAACGCAGCCAGTTTGAGCCCATTTGGGATGACGTGCTGAGCGAGGCGATCGCAGTCCAATCCACCCCAGTCGGTCTTGCCGACGCCCCAAACTCTCAGCCACCCCCTACTAGCCCTACCCCACCCCCAGCCCTACCGAACATACAGGAAGACTTGTCAGCGCCCCAGCTAGACGGTCTGGATAGTTTACAGGCTGTTCCCGATATGGCTGCCCAGCCCGTGCGAGCACCCTTTACCCCTGCTGAGGTAGAAAACCCAACGGATTTAAGCGCCTACTGGCCGGTCTCACGGCGATCGATGAGCTATGCCTGGCGGTACCTGCGCCGTCCTGTAGCCGCCGGATCGGCCACAATTTTAGACGTAGATGCTACGGTGTCGGCGGTGGCGCGGCAGGGTTTTTACCTGGCTCCGGTGCTGCAAAGGGGCGATCGCAACCAGGCTCGCCTGGTACTGCTGATCGACCAAAATGGCTCAATGATGCCCTTTCACCGCTTTACCCGCGACCTGGTTGAAACCGCCAGCGGCAGCGGATCCCTTCCCGCTGACCAGGTGTCAGTCTATTATTTTCACAACATCCCCACCAGTTTTCTCTACCGCGACGCGTTTCTCACTCAGCCGGTGGACTTTAACACTGTGCTTGCCAACCTTGACAGCGATACCAGCGTGCTGGTGGTCAGCGATGGCGGCGCGGCGCGGGGGCATCGACGGCTAGATCGCATTCGGGCTACTACTGGATTTTTGCTCAAACTGCGGCGGACGACAAACCTGATCGCCTGGCTAAACCCCATGCCGCGCGATCGCTGGAAGGGCAGCTCTGCGGATATTATGGCCAATATCGTGCCGATGTTTCAGATGGATGATGACGGTCTGAGCAATGCGATCGATATCGTGCGTGGGCAGCCGTTGCAGCCGCTACAGGCATTTAGGCTATGAGCGACACCTTCCCCCTAGAGCAGCGCCAGACCCAGGCCGAGCAAACCGTGCGAAGATTTGTGCGGCGGTTTGAGCCGTCATACCATGCGCTGGCCTGCCATGCGGCCCTGCCCCTGGTGCTTACGCCAGAGCTAGTCAACTACCTGCGCAACGAATTCTTACGCCATGAAGAGGTGCCCTGGATAGCAGAGGTCGATCTGCTGCTCTCGGACCTGTGCCAGCCCGTGGGCTATGAATTGTACGCTATGGAAACCGATGTGCGGGCGTATCTGCTGACAGAGCTAGAGCGCCAGTTTGGGCGATCGCGCATTCAGCAAGTGGCCAAGCTGCTAATTAGCTACGTGCGCTACCTGGCGGAAACTGGCGCAAGCGTAAATGAAAAAGAGCTAGAAGCCCAGCAGTGGGCCGCCATGGTTTATTTAGGTGGCAATCATCGCCAAACTGCCGTGCAACAGATTACAGAGAAGTTGAAAGCAAGCGGAGCTATGGCGAATCAGGTTGGGGAGGAATTGGTGAACCCAGCGGAATTAGCCCGGTTAGCCCAAATTACAACAGAGCTTGCGCCCAAATTGGCTGATTACCCTGATTTGTTAGGTTACGCAGCTTTGGTCAGTGAATGCGTTATTGGTGATGGTGTAGTAGAAGCAGAGCAAGCTGAGCGAAGTTATGAGGTTTTACCAGGAGTGGAGCTAAAACTGCCAGGGCAGTTGTCGGATCAGATTCGCAGGAAGTATCCAACAATTCAAGGGGACTCGGTTTTAGCTAGTTGGCCTCCTTTAGAAGATTTTGACTTTGCGATCGCGCAATTTATAGATGAAAGCTTAGTATATGAATTTTTGATGGCAGTAAGTCATCTCCTGATGCCTGATGAATCCAAGGGTACATCACTGTATAAGTTCTTAAATAGATTTGTTCGACAGTGGCAGATTACTCATGTCGATCCACACGAAGTCATTGTTGAGGGGGTTGAACGAGGTGTTGAGTATATTCATAGGAACAATCAACCAATCAGGAACCCTGAAGCTTGGCTTCGCCAAGTTTGCCTCAATATCCTCAGAAGTCAAGTCGACGCTACCATTAAAGATGAGCGTAAGGCGCAAAAACTGACGACGCTAGCGCAGCATCCCAACAATTCTCTAGCTGAACTAACATTTATTGAGGAGCTAGAACACTTGGAGGATGCTCTAAATAGCCTTTCAAGCGAAGATCAAGCACTCATCCGAATGAAGTTCTTTCAGCGTAAAACCTATGAACAAATCCGTGATAATTACAGGGCTGTCGTTAAGACAGGAGACGGGAGCGTTCCCACTGTTAGACAGCTAAGGAGGCTTGAGTCAAGAGCGCTTCAGAGACTGCGGGAAAATTTTTTGAAATTATTTAACACGTGATGCAAGGTTGATAATTCTGCTTGTAATCGAGAGTCCAATTATTTTGCTGATATCAGGAGAGGAGTTGGCGAAAATGTTCGTAAGGCATAAAGAAACGCCGCATCCGACACTTAAGCATAGTAAGTCTTCTGCAAAGCTTTTTAGAGAGCTTCTTCTCGATTGTTTTGGGATTCAAATGGTTCTGCTTCCTGCAGGCAGTTGTTTTGTGGGTTCTCCCCAAGAAGAACGAGAACGTCAAGAGCGAGAAGGTTTACGACATAAGGTCGATTTACCTCAATTCTTTATGGGACGTTATCCCATTACCCAGGCCCAGTGGGAGTTTGTAGCCCGGCTTCCTGCGGTAAATTTAGGGCTAAATCCTATTCCTTCTCAATTTCAGGGCAGTGATCGCCCTGTTGAGCAGGTCTCCTGGTTTGAGGCGGTAGAGTTTTGCGACAGGCTCTCGCTCCACACTGGTCGCCCCTATCGCCTGCCCACCGAGGCCGAGTGGGAATACGCCTGCCGGGCCAATACCACCACGCCCTTCCACTTTGGCGAGACCATCACCACTGATCTGGCCAACTACAACGGAGCTGATGAACAGCACGGGGCCTATGGCCGTGGCCCTCGGGGCGAAAATCGCCTAACCACTACCCCCGTAGACCACTTTGGCATTGCCAACGCTTTCGGCCTCTGCGACATGCACGGCAACGTGTGGGAGTGGTGCCAAGACTCGTGGCGGCCAACCTACGACGACGCTTCAAAAGGGGAGACTAAGACTGCTTCTCAACC
This sequence comes from Nodosilinea sp. AN01ver1, assembly GCF_050565655.1. Taxonomy (NCBI): domain Bacteria; kingdom Bacillati; phylum Cyanobacteriota; class Cyanophyceae; order Nodosilineales; family Nodosilineaceae; genus Nodosilinea; species Nodosilinea sp. AN01ver1. The sequence continues at coordinate 11,037 of NZ_JBNXVS010000027.1, forward strand.
CGATCAATCCACTCACCGTGTAGCACGGGGTGGATCCTGGTACACGACGCCTCAGCGCTGTCGCTCCGCCAGCCGCATTCATTTCGATCCAAAGAGTCGTCACTCCGATGTAGGCTTTCGGGTTGTTTGTGCTTTAGAAAAGTGATCAAATTTACCGTTTTAGAGATTATCCCAAGTCCAGCTTGGGAGCTGTAGCTTTTCTACAATAAAACTCCACTTCTGGACTTGGATCTGGTTTACCCCTAAGCGAGATCACAAGTCAAATTGATAACTGTCACAGGCCTCACGTGGAAATAGAAGCCATCATTTACATTAGGTACAGTCAGAGAGTCACGAAGGGCTTAGTTGCAAAAATGCTCCGGATTGCCATGACTTAGCTCGGTATATTGAATGAGCAATCAAGGACTATTCCTGCTGCTCATGTTTATTCTAGATCAGGAGATCAAGATGACCAAAAACGTCGATGAACAGCTTAAAATTATATTCGCATGGGGGCGATCGCATATGTCAAGAGGCTTTTTTGCAATCATACCTTTTCAAGATGGCCACGTATTATGCAATGACCGAACAGCGCCAATTCAAGTCTTGAAAGGGCTAACCAGGGGTTTTAGAAGAGGGCCTTCTAAAACCCCTTTTTTTAATCGCAGTTTAGAATCTCGATGGGTTGGTTCTTATGAAAGACAGGTTTAAACGAAGCTCACTAGAAATCACACAAAAAAGGGGGAGAGCAGTTGCTCTCCCCCTTTTTAATGCTTCAATAATAGAAATCCAGCTAAATCAACTCCGCGATCGGAGTTTCTAAGGCTGGGGCTAGGGTGGTCAGCTCAAAGCTGTCGTTGATGTCACCCAGGGGCGTGGTCAACGACGCGGTGGCAATGCCGTTGCCGATATCAACGGCACCATCGATGCCAGCGAAGAAGTTGGCTCCCTGACTGGTGAAGGCTACCACATCAAAGACCGTTTCAAACAGCCCGAGGGGGCTGGCGACAGTGGCGTCGAGAATGCCGTTGGTGAGGGTGCCTGTACCCTCAAGGTCTTGCACAAACTCGGCGACGTATTCGCTGGCCAAGGGACCAAGTTCAATGTCGGTGGCCACCGGCAGGTTGAGACCCGAGCCGATGGGCAATGTGGCCGCTAGGTCGGCGAACCCATTGGCCAACGTTAGCTCACCGCTCAGCGCGGAGAGGGGCACTGATAGATCGCCAAGCGGCCCCAGGGAAGCCACAATGTTGCCGCTGTTTAAATCGACCGCGCCAGTGATGTCGCCCAGTACAGGCACCGGGGCCGTAAAGGGAAAAACTGCATCGTCCTGGAAGTCAATGTCGGCTACGAGTTGACCAAAGGGAGTGGCCAGGTCGAGATTGAGGTCCCCCCCAGCAACATCAATGGTGCCGCTGATGGAGCCGAGGGCCGTAGCTAAATCTAGGGTAAAGGCTCCATTAGACAACGGCACCGTGGCATCGATCGCGTTGACGGCACCCAGCACCAGGGCGCTGGCAGCGGCAGCTAGGTCGAACTCTGACAGGGCTGCCGTTTCACCATCGGCGGCGATCGCGGCTTCTAAAATACCTCCCGACAGGGTGACGGTACCGTCAGATACCGCCGCCAGGTCAGCGTAGCTGCGCAGGGTGGCGGGGGCATCAAAGCTGCCGGTCAAGGCCGTGCCGTCGGCCAGCCGCAGGTTGACCTCAAACAGGCCGTCATCGACCAGCACCTGCCCGCTGGCATTGGGCAAATCGTCGGCAAAGTCAGCCACCAGGTCAGAAAAGCTGGGATCAAACGCCGCCAGCAGGCTCAGCACGCTGTTGCTGCCGAGAAAGGCGTCATTGGGAATCAGGTCAACGACGGCTTCCTCTTCGTTGAAGAAATCTTGGTTGGGCGACAAATCAATAGAAGACATAGGGAACACCCTTGCTTTCCTTTAGATAAACATCAGCGACAAAACATTCTTTCAAGAAAATCTGTCGCGGGCAGCGCTGGGGCCACCCATTGGTCTGCAATGCTCCGCTCGGTATTGTGCCACAGGAATTTAGCAGTGCCCAGGAAAGTTTTGCGCGATCGCAGCCTCAGCCATACCGGATCCTCACGCCCCAACTGTCGTCTCAAAAGCCGGTTACAGGCTGCTTACAGATGACTTTTGTCCTGGGCTGGGTCTGGATAGTCGCGCCCAGCCGCCCAGGCCATATACCCACACCAGCACGACTATCCAGTGCATGAGCACGACCAGCCAGAGCGACCCGGTGAGTCGGTAAGCGCCGGTTAGCACCAGCACCAGCCAGCCTGCCAGCAGCAAAAAGCGCGGGTCAGAAAGCCCTGCTCCAGCCTTCCTATACAAGGTTTTATCGAGCACTACGTGGTACAAAACAAACAATGCCAGGCTGACGATGCTCCACAGCAGCCAGCGCCCCGCAGCTACCCCTTCAGCCGGATGGGGCAGCAGCATGACCCGAAAGATTGTCTCTTCGACCAGGGCGGGCGCAATGAAGCGACGTAGCGCATCCCACCCCAGGCTCAATCGGCCAGAGACTACGCTTTGGCGCACCAGGAACTCCGTCCAAAGGCCAACCGGCAGTGCTATTAAACTGTAGAGCGCGATCGCAGCCAGCCCTAGCAGCCCCATCGGCCAGCTCAGCCCGGTAGCAAAGGCCTCAGTCAGACGCCGGGCGATCAGGTCTAGAACAGGACCGGGGGCAAGCAACATTGGAAGTCTAAAACGTCAAAAAGTCGGTCGGTGGCGGTGCTGCACCTCCTGCGGTCGTCGCCAATAACCCTAACAAACAGGCGATCGCTGCGATTAAAGCGATCTGCTGAAGCAGGCGACGGGTGCGGGGAGACAACGGTAAGTCTGACTCAGGAGACGGTAGCATCGGCAGCCAGCATCACAGTAATAGGAGACCGCCAGTAAACCACATTCGCCCCTACGGAGAGTAAGCCTTAAGGAAAACCAAAGCTTCCCAATACCTTGGGGAGAAGCCGCCCCTCTAGTTCTCCTGCCGATCGCGCAGCCCCTCCACGATCGCATTGACGATCACCGCATCGTTCCAGGCCGGGGGGTCTTCGCCAATGCGTACAATTACCAGTTCTTCAGAGGGAATAACGTAGACTCGCTGGTGGTGGCGGCCATCTAAATAAAACGTATCGGCGGCAAAGGGAGCCGATGAGGCCCGGTTGACCTGAGGATAGGCGCTGGTGCGCGCCTTCAGCCAGAGGTGCAGGCCAAAGGTGGCCTCCAGCGGCGACTCCTGCCGCATCTGCTCAATCCACTCGGAGGGAATCACCTGGGTGCCGTTGACCTGACCATCGTGCAGCAGCAGTTGCCCCAACCGTACCCAGTCAGAGGCGGTGGCAAAGAAGCAGCAGAAAGGTTTGGCGTGGCCGCCGGGGCGATCGAGCCAAAGGAAGCCGTCACCTGCCCCTAGGGGCTGCCACAGGCGGCGGCTCAGGTAGTCGCCAAACGATTCGCCTGTGGCCCGCTCTAGCACCAGGCTAAGCAATTGCGAGTTGACATTGTTGTAGTCAAACTGCTGGCCGGGTTGATCTTCTAGCGGAATGCTGAGGGCTAGCTTTTGGGCATCGGAGCCGCCGTAGAGCTGCACCAGGTCGGAGCGCAGGGTGTCGGTGCGATCGTCGTTGCGCAGGCCCGACTGCATGTAGAGCAGGTCGGCGATGGTGATGTCACCCCTGGGGTCGTTAGCCCATTCGGGCAGGTAAGTGCCGACAGGGTCCTGAACTGAGCCAATGTGCCCTTCGTCGATCGCAACGCCGATCAGTAGCGCCAGCAAGGTTTTCACCATCGACATGGAGTTGACCAGGTCGGTGGCCGTTTGGCCCTGCCAGTACTGCTCGACCACCAGGCGATCGCGGTGCATGACCAGCAGCGCCACGGAGTTCTGCGCCTCAGCAAACTCCAGCGCCGTCTGAAGCGCGTCCTGGGGAATCTCGGTGGTCTCCGCCTTCGCCAGCGGTGGAGCCTGGGGGCCAACGCCCGCAACCTTTTGCTGGGGCTGATACCAGTCGGCCGAGGTAATGGGGCGATCGGGGTAGGTGAGCGATCGCGCCAGCAGCCGCCAGTCAACTGCCACCCGCAGCAGCCCGCCCACGGCAACCAGCCCCACCACCGTCCACAGCCTGGGCTTGAGGAAAGATTTTGTCATGGTCGTTCGTGCGATCGCTATCCCTGCTGTTCCAGGATAAGCACCTGATTCGCGGTTAGGGTTAGGGCAGCGATAACCTCAGACCTTAAAACCTGTGTTCCCACAAATACCTGATTTTCGTAGCATCCCTCAACCCACTGGCAAACCGTCACCTGCCGCTGCCCAGGGTCAACGATCCAGTATTCGGGAATGCGTCGAGCAGCATACTCAGTGTGCTTGTAGCGGTAGTCACGGGCGCGATATTTCTCGCCTGGTGATACGACTTCAACAACCAGGGCGGGCGGCGGCATGTCACGGGGAATCGTGGCGCGAGTCGTGGCCTGAAGCGCAGCCTTAGAATCTTCGGTGTGAATAAGTAAATCAGGTAGACGACAGGTCGCCCGCCCCCCAGAAACCTCAATCTCAGTGTTGTAGGCAATCAGGGAAACAGGGACGTAGCGAGCCAGGGCAAACATCAGCCCTTTGGCAATATCAATACTCTCTGGCGATTCGGGCGGCATTTTCACCAGCGCTCCATTGACCAGCTCATAGCGCCCCTCTAACCCGTCAGTCTGGGCCAGATAATCCTCAAAGGTCAGCAAAATGGACGTTGTAGTCATGGAATCGCTACAGCACCAGGGCATCCCACAATTCTAGCGATGCCCAACCCCTCGTAGGGTGCATTCGCGGCTACTAAATCTCACGGAGCAGCAACCTCCATCCCTCAGCCGCAATGCACCGCTCAGAATGATCGGGATACCTACATGCCCATGATGCAGTAGCCGGAGTCAACGTAGAGGATCTGCCCGGTCATGCCAGTCGACAGGTCGCTGCACAGAAACGCCGCCGTGTTGCCCACTTCGGTTTGGGTGACGGTGCGGCGCAGCGGCGCAACTTCTTCTACATGGTGAATCATATCTAGAATGCCGCCCACTGCCGATGAGGCCAGCGTGCGAATGGGGCCAGCAGAAATGCCGTTGACGCGAATGTTGTGGGGGCCAAGTTCCGAGGCCAGGTAGCGCACGTTCATCTCCAGCGCCGATTTAGCGATGCCCATGACGTTGTAGTTGGGCACCACCCGCACGCCGCCCAGGTAGGTGAGGGTGACAATGCTGCCGCCCTCGGTCATCAGCGGCTTGGCCCCCCGCGCTAGGGTAATCAGCGAGTAGGCGCTGACGTCGAGCGCCAGCTGAAACCCGTCCTTAGAGGTGGCGCTAAAGTCACCCGTGAGGTCTTCTCGCTTGGCAAAAGCCAGGCAGTGAATCAAAATATCGAGCTTGCCCCACTTCTCGCCAATGGTGCTGAACACCTGCTCGACCTGGGCTTCGTTCTGCACGTTACAGGGCAAAAACAGACTGGGGTTGAGGGGGTCAACCAGGTCTTTGACCTTGCCTTCCATCTTGCCCCGTTCGTCGGGCAGATAGGTAATGCCCAGGTTGGCTCCGGCGGCGTGAAGCTGCTGGGCAATGCCCCAGGCAATCGATTTATTGTTGGCAATGCCTGTTACCAGGGCGTTTTTACCAGTCAGGTCTAGCATGATGTCGTTACGTTGGGCGGTGATGATCGCACTTTAGGAGTTTACGGGAATGTGGACCCGGTGAATAGGGTACAGACCGATAGAATGGATAGGCTCAGACTCATCTCATCTGGTCCGCGCTACCCATGGAAGTTATCCCCGCTATTGATTTGATCGACGGTCGCTGTGTGCGGCTGTACCAGGGCGACTACGCCCAAACCGAGGTATTTAACGACAACCCGGTAGAGGTGGCGCGGCAGTGGGTGGAGCAGGGGGCAACTCGGCTGCACCTGGTCGACCTCGATGGGGCCAAGTCGGGCAAGCCGGAGAACTGGCAGGCGATCGCGGCCATAGCCAAAGCCGTAGATGTGCCGATAGAGGTAGGGGGCGGCCTGCGCGATCGCGCCCGAGTCACCGATCTCTTCGCCATCGGCGTTCGCTACGCCATTTTGGGAACGGCTGCGATCGAGAACCCTGAGCTAGTCAGCGATCTGGCGGGCGAATTTCCTGGTCAGATCATCGTTGGCATTGACGCCCGCGACGGCAAGGTAGCGACGCGGGGCTGGCTCGAAACCTCTGAAGTCGAGGCGATCGCCCTGGCCCAGCAGATGGAGCAGCGGGGAGCCGCAGCCATCATCTACACCGATATTCAGCGCGACGGTACCCTGCAAGGGCCAAACATTCCCGCCATGCGATCGATGGCCGAGGCGGTGTCCATTCCTGTGATTGCCTCGGGCGGCGTCGGTGCCCTGCGCGACCTGCTCAGCCTGCTGGCGCTAGAAGCTCAGGGGGTCGAGGGCGTAATTGTGGGCCGCGCCCTCTACACGGGCGATGTCAGCCTCAAAGAAGCGGTGCGGGCGGTGGGCAACGGGCGCTGGCAGGATGTGCCACCGTCTATGGGTGGCTCGGCTTTTGCGTAAACCGGGATGGTCAGGCCCCGGTGCTTAGAGGCGATCGCTATCCCTAAAGCTCACGTGTTTATAGACCGAGTTGGATATGAACTCTGCTGTACTAGATGCCCCCTTTGAGCCCGCCGTCCTGGCTGAGGCGAGCACCGCCACGCTAAAAAACAGCCTGCTCAAGCACGTAGACGAGCGGGAGTCGGAGCCGATGGCTAAAAAAGTTCGGTTTGCTAACGAAACCCTACTGCCCCTCTTTAACGAGCTAGAACGCCGCAACCCAACTCCAGATCTGAATCAACAAATCCCGCTGCTAAAAGGAATTTGGCGTCCGGTCTGGTCGACTATTCCCTTTCAAGACATCATTCCGGGACGCGTGCATCACGAGTCTTACCAAATTTTTGATGCCAACGGCTTTTACGCCAATTTGGCCCGCTACAAACCTGGCCGTAAAACCCCTATTTTGAGCTGGCTCTCTCGCTGGCTACTCAGCTACGATTTCATGATTATGCAGAGCTACGGAGTTCAGACGCTGGCCCAAGACGACCATCCATCAGCACCAGGGCAAATTGGCCAAGACTATTGGGAGATTCAAAATGTCTGCATTCGGCAAGTACTGCGCCTGGGTTCGCCTTCCTTGAGGGCTGAAGCCGCGCAGGCGTGGTTTGACCGAACCGTAGCCCAGTATCAAAAAGACCCTGATTTTCAGCCGCAAAATGCTGTCCCCACTCAGGGCGAAAATCGGGTTCAGGCTAAGCAGTACCAAAAGATTGCTGAGGCTAGGCCACGACTCGATCACCTCTACATCGACCAAAATTTTCGCCTGGTCAAAACTCAGCGCGAAAAATCTCAGCGACCGTCCTATACAGTAGCTACCCGCCTGGCCTGACCGGAGACGGTGGTGATGCAGATCAAGGGAAGGGTTACAGGTGCCTGCCCTCGCCTAAACCTTGCTGAGTAGCTCATCGCCTTTAGCTTTGGCAGCACCGCTCACCGCCGCCGGAACGCGATTGATTCCGGGCAACAGGTTATCCACCATGGCGTGGCTTTCTTCGAGCAGGTAGTTCAAAAACGCCTGGGAGACCACCGAGAGCTGCTTGCCCGCCAGGTGGGCCACATACCACTGGCGATCGATGGGGAAGTGGTCAACATCGAGAATGGCAAACTCGCCCGTGGTGCCCTCGGAGATAATGGTGTGCAGCGACAGTACCGAAATGCCGAGGCCGCCTGCGATCGCCTGCTTGATGGCCTCGTTGCTGCCCAGCTCCAGCCGCACTCTGACGTCGATATCGTGCTCAGTAAACAGCTTTTGCACCGCCTGACGGGTGCCCGACCCCGGCTCGCGCATAATGAACTGTTCACCGTTGAGAACGCTGATGGGCGATCGCGGCTTGCCCACCAGCGGGTGATCCTGGGGGCCAAGCACCACCAGCGGGTTTTCCAGAAAAGGATAGATCTTCAGGTCGGGCTGCTCGGGCGGCGTACTGATGATGTAGAGGTCATCGTCGTTGTTGGCCATGCGCTCTTGAATTTGCTGGTGGTTGGTCACCTTCAGCGAAATGTCAATGCCAGGAAAGCGCTGGCAAAACGGCCCCAGCAGCCGGGGCACAAAATACTTGGCTGTCGTAATCACCGCCAGCCGCAGCTGCCCCTGCTTCAGCCCCTTCAGGTCAGACACCGCCATTTCAAACTGGTCAAGACCATCAAAAATTTCCTGGCAGGTTTCCAGCAGCTTTTGGCCGGCCTGGGTCAGGTAAAGGCGTTTGCCAATTTGCTCAAACAGCGGCAGACCGACGGCTTTGGTCAGTTGCTTCACTTGAATCGACACCGTGGGCTGGGTCAGGTAGAGTTCTTCGGCAGCGCGGGTAAAGCTGCCGTGGCGAGCAGTCGCTTCAAAAACCTTAAGCTGGTGCAGCGTAGCGTGAATCAACGATTGACCTCCCCGGTGGGCAACGGAGCATTTACATAGACGCTATTCTATCAAATTCGGATGACTTAGTCTGCTTTTTCTATGAATGAGTCTGTCGAGGGGAGAATTGACCTGGGGAAGATAGGCAGGAAAAGAGGCTGAGGGTGCAGGGTATGAGGTCGCTCCTTAGAGCTTATACCCTGCACCCTGCACCTTATACCCTGCATCTCTTAAGGCTTTGAGCGCTGTTTGATTGCTAACCGCCGGTTTTGATCGTGTCGATTTTGCGCACAAACAGGTCAGAGAAGATCGTGATCACGCGCCGGGGCCGGGTCTTGATATTGGCGCTCAGCGACATACCCGACTGTAGCTGCACCGGCTTGCCGTCGATAGCAATGCGCTGGTCGCCGAGGGTTACCTCTGCCGGAAAGCGGTAGTTGGGGTTGATCTGGTCGGGGGGCAGCGCGTCGGAGCCAATCTGGGTGAGGGTGCCCTTCACATCGCCAAACTCGCTGTAGGGGAACGAGTCAATCCGCACATCCACCTCCATGCCCTCGCGCACAAAGCCGATGTCGCGGTTGGTAATAAACACCCGCGCCACCAGGGCATCGCTGGGCACAATTTCGAGAATGGGTTCGGTGGAGTTAGCCACGTAGCCGGGCTGGTTGGCCTTGAGATTGAACACCGTGCCGCTGACCGGGGCGCGCAACTCCTGGTAGGTCAGGGTTTGCTGCAGCTGGGCCATTTGGCTATCAATTTCTTGCAGCTGCTTATCGTTCTCGAGAATGGTTTTGGTTAGCTGACTATCAATAGTGGCAATCTGGTTGTCGTTGTCGGCAATGCGCTGCTGCAGGTCGTCCTGGGAGGCGATCGCGGTGTTGCGAAACTGCTCCTGGGCCTGGGCAATCGCCAGCTCCAGCCGCTGTGCTTCTTCGACCAGGCGATTGACCTCGGTCTGGCGGTTGTTCACCTCCTGCTCCTGCTGCAGGTACTGAATCTCGCCAATGCCCCCCGCCTCGTACAGCGGTTTAATGCGATCGAGAATGTTTTGGTTCACCCGCAGGGCATCGCGGGCGTTGGCAAGCTGAGCCTGGGTCTGGGTCAGCTGACGGCGCAGCTGGTCTACTTCCAGATTGGCGATGCTGAGGCGCGAGTTGAGTTCGGCGGTGGCGGCCCGCAGGCGATCGCGCTGAGCCGGGGGCAGGCTTTCGCCGGTGGCGTCACCCGCCAGCTGGGCGCGATAGAGGGCGTTTTCGGCCACCAGGGCGGCGCGGTTGCTGGTCAGCTGCACCAGCCCCGGCGCAATATCTACCGGAGCGCTAGCGTCAATGTCATCGGCCAGCTGCGCTTTGTAGTAGGCGTTTTCTTCCTGCAGCTTAGTGCGAATGGTTTCTAGCGACGTGAGCTGAGCCTGGGTGGTTTCGGGGTCAAACCGCAGCAGCGGGTCGCCCACCTCTACCGCCTGCCCCTCGCTGACCAGCACCTCCTCGACTACGCCCCCCACCGGGGCCTGCACCGGCTGCACCATCCCCTTTGGCTCCAGCTTGCCCTGGGCCGGAATCGCCTCCTCAAACTTGGCTAAACAGGCCCAGCCCAGGGTAAACGTCGTGACGCCTACCAGCGTCCACACCACCGCCCGCGACCAGCGGGGCGACTGGCGCAGAATTACGGGCTTGTCGAACTGTACCTTTTGCCGCGAGGGCTGGTTGGCGAGCACGGCATCACCGTTCTGGTCGGCATTAGAGGTTTGGTTGGGGGGGAGGCTGTTGATGCGAACCATGGCTGTTGGGGGAGTGGGTGGGTAGGTGAGTGAGGGGTGGGTGAGTGGATGCGTTAGCGGGTAGGGTGGGTTAGGCCGGAGGGAAATTTGGGGGCAGACAAAGGTCTTTGTCAGGCCGTAACCCACCGTTCGAGCAGTCTTGCCAGAGAAGGCATTCCGTTATGGATCAAATTAATTTGCTTCAGGTGTCGAGGGGAGGGTGCATTGCTGGCGCTAATGCACCCTACAGAAGATCGGGTATTGTGCATTCGCTCCTCCCTAGACGCCGCTGAGCTGCTGTTGGTAGAGGGTAAAGTAGCGCCCCTGCAAGTCCATCAGTTCCTCGTGGGTGCCCAGCTCTACCGCCGAACCCTGATCCATGACCAGAATCTGGTCGGCCTGCTGAATGGTATTCAGCCGGTGGGTGATAAAAAATACCGTGCGGCCCTTGGCCCATTCCTTGAGGTTCATTGAGACCTGGTGCTCGGTGTCGTAGTCGAGGGCGCTGGTGGCTTCATCTAAAATCAGCAGGCGCGGGTTTTGCAGAATGGTGCGGGCGATCGCAATTCTCTGCCGCTGCCCCCCCGAAAGCGTTGATCCGCGCTCGCCGACACGGGTGTTGTAGCCCAGGGGCAAGTCCATAATAAAGTCGTGGCAGCAGGCCGTTTTGGCCGCCTCAATAATCACGCTCGGCTCCGCGTCCGGGTTGGTGAGCGAAATATTCTCCTGAATCGTGCCATCAAACAGCAGGCTATCCTGGGGCACAATGCCGATCTGCCGCCGCAGCGAGTGCAGCTCCACTTTGCTGATGTCGTAGTGATCGATCAAAATGCGGCCCGACTCCAGCTCGTAGAGGCGGGGCAGCATCTTCATCAGGGTGCTTTTACCCGAGCCGCTCTGACCCACCACGCCAATGAAAATGCCCGCCGGAAACTCCAGACTCACGTTAGCGAGCTGCAATGGCCCTGAGGGCGCAAAGCGAAAGGCCACATTCTCGAAGGTGACCTGCCCGGTGATCTCCGGCATGGGGATCTGGTTGGCCTCGTCGGCCTCGGTTTCCTGGGGGTGGTCAATGATATCCGACAGCCGCTCCAGCGACAGAGCCGTCTCCTGAAAGTTTTGCCACAGCTGGGCCAGGCGCAAAATTGGCGCAGTCACGTAGCCTGAGATGATCCGAAAGGCGATCAGCTGGCCCAGAGTGAGTTCGCCCTGCAGCACCAGGTAGGCCCCCACCCACAGCACCAGCAGGGCCGAAAGCTTGTTGAGAAAGTTGCTGGCCGAGTTAGCGGTGGTAGATGTCAGCACGGTGTTGAACCCGGCGCTGACGTACTCGGCGTAGCGCTCCTGCCACTTCCAGCGGGTGCGCAGCTCAATATTTTGCGCTTTCACGGTTTGAATACCCGACAGCGACTCAACCAAGAGCGACTGGGTCGAGGCGTTGCGCTCGGCTTTTACCCGCAGCTGCTTGCGCACCACCGGGGCCGCCAGCATAGTCACCAGCACAAACAGTGGAATGGTCGCCAGCGCCACCAGCGTCAGCAACCAGCTGTAGATGAACATGACTACGATGTACAGCACCGAGAACACGGCATCGAGCACCACCGTCAGGGCTGTGCCGGTGAGAAACTGGCGAATGTTCTCCAGCTCGTTGATGCGGCTGGAAAGTTCGCCCACCGGGCGCTTGTCGAAGTAGCGCAGGGGCAGGCGAAACAGGTGGTCGATAATTTCTGACCCCAGGGCCATGTCGATGCGGTTGGTGGTATCGACAAAGAGATAGGTGCGCAAGCTGGTCAGCACGGCCTCAAAAATCGCCACCACCACCAGGAAAACGCCCAGCACCTGCAGGGTATCGACGCTGTTTTGCACAATCACGCGATCGATGATCAGCTGCACCATCAGCGGGTTAGCCAGGCCAAACAGCTGCACAAAGAACGAGGCGATAAAGACCTCAATCAGCACCCAGCGGTACTGTTTGATCGAGGGCCAGAACCACTGCAGACCAAACTTTTGCTGGGGTGTTTCGCGGGTAGGCTCCAATAACAGGACTTCCCCCCCAGCGCCGTCACCAGCGCCCCACACCTCAGCAAAGCTCTCGGGGGTGCGACGAATGATGCCCACCTCCGGGTCACCCAGGATGTAGGCTTTCTCAGTGGTTTCGTAGACGACGGCAAAGCTCTCCTGCCAGCGAATCAGGCAGGGGGTGTGGAGCCGACCAAAAGCCCCAGCGGGCACGCGCACCAGCTGGGTTTTGAGGCCCATCATCTCGCTCACCGAGCCGCAAATCGGCAGCGATAGCTGACCCATGCGCTCGTGCTGATTGGCCAAAATGCGGCGAATCACATCTTTACGAAAGGGCATAGAAAAGTGCTGGCTGAGCATATCAAAGCAGGCCAGGGCACCGTCGACCTCGCCCCGCCCCCTGGCGAAGGGGTAGCTGCGGCTGGGCGCTTTTGCTGCCGCTGAGGCGTCTTGCGCACGAGGGGCTAAATCGGCCTCAGTAGCGTAGGGAATGTCGTTGACATCGAGCACCTCTACGGGCACCGCCACGGCCTCAGGGTCTGACGCAGGTTCAGGCAGCGTTTCGGCCAGCACCGCCGGGGTCATACCCAGCACCCGCGCCCCCTGAGGACTGAGCACTTCAACGGAGCGATCGCGCCCCAGGGTAGAGCCAACCGGGATATTCAGCACCGTACCGCCGCTGAGCACCCAGGTGAGGCTGGCATCGAGCTGGCTGAGGTCGTTGGGGCCGCTGGGCAGAGTGACAATCGCCGATTCGTCACAGACCGTTTGGGCCTTGGCCTTGAGATCGCCAAAGTCGAGGGCGTGGGCCTTGGCGTGCTCGGCCACCAGGTCAAAGGCTTCGATCGCATAGACGCGATCGCGCACAGCCCCCCCAAACGCTGGGCACTCATCCAGCAGCCCCAAAAATCGGTACGACGGCAGGGTGAGCGCTAGCACCTCGGTCGAGGCAATCACCGTTTCACACGGCACACCGCGAATCAGGCTGATTACCCCCAGCATTTCGCCCCGACCAAAGCGCTTCAGGGTGACGGGCTGCTGATTGCGCGGGTCGTAGCCTAGCAAGCGGGCCTGCCCTTCGAGTAGCACAATTACCTGCTGGGTTAGCATCTCGCGCCGCAGCAGGGGTTGCCCCACTCGGTACCGCAGGGGCTGAGCCGTTTGCAACAGCTGCTGTAGTGCCTCTGGGGGCAAGCGATCGAAGGGCTCTAGAGTCTCAAAGGTTTGCTGAATCGAAAACGACGTTTGGGTCATAGCTAAGGGGGGCACGCGGTAGGGGCAGCCGGGCATAGCTACATGCCGAAGCAGGAGCTAGTATTCACCAGGTTGAGTCAATACGCTCTGTGAGCGATAGGCAGATGCACTAAATCGATACACAACGTAATTTAAGCAAGTTCGGCCATTAGGATTAGCCAACTCCGATGGCAGTTTGAAGACCTTTCGCAGCCTGCCCTATAGTAGGCCCTTGGGTGTTCTCAACAAGATAACCTCAGGTTAATATGACCAACGTTTTACCATCTAGGCTCCGAACGTAAAGCCAACGGGTAAGAAACGGGCTGCCCGAACCAGAAACGGTTGAACCGGCTAGACCATTCACCATCCTGTGCCACTTTCATCCCCTGCCGCCTGCCTTAGCCGTTCTATATAAGACGCTGGTAGCGTCTATAGACAGGCTCACCTTTGAACGCAATCAGCTGTTGCCATGTCTACGTTAACCGCTCCGTTCTCGCTGCCCCGCTGGCTTCAGGCTGGCACCCTGGCCCTGGGGCTGGGTCTGGCCGGGTGCGACAACTACCCCGCTACAGGCGACACCGTTACCACCGGCACCTACGAAGCCACTGCCACCGTCACCCAGACCTGGCGGGCCGAATACGCCCGCAGCTTCGATCGCCGCCAGACCATTCACATGGAAACCTTCAACTCAAACTCTTTGGTCAACCGCAACGGCGTGCGGCCAGACGGGGCTGCCACCGGCCCCGACGACGAAGGCTTATACTGGCCACCGCTGCCCCCTCGCCCCACCGCCGACGAGCTAGAGGCCCGCAAGCGCGAACCGATTGAGCAGCGCACCGATCCTACGCTGCTCAGAGATGTTGAGTACGCCCTCACCTTTGACTACAACGGCCAGCGGCGCACTTTGCCCACCACCCGCACCGTCTACCGCGAAGCCTCTCAAGCCTTTGCTGACCAGCAGGCTCTGGAGATCACCTTTGGCCCTGGCGAGCAGAGTGTGGGCGCGGCGCGACGGATTGCCAACTTCGATCGCTAACTTAAACCCCGGTGCGCCCATAAATGCGGGCGGCCTGCTCGGGGCTCAAGCGATTAGCCCCTGGCCAGTGAGGTTGTGCTGGCTCAGAAAAAGTGGGAAGAGCCACCGATGGAGCACCCGCCCCCGGTCGCACCGTGTCATTAAAGGCTAGCGACAGGCCACCGGGTTTAAGCACCTTAGCCGCTTTTTGGTCGGTCTGAATTTTGCTGTGGGGTGGCACAAACGACTTAGACTCCTCATCGTAGGCCAGTATCTGCGCCGTTTCGAGTTGGTAAATCCAGCCGTGAATGTCGAGGGTGCCTGCGTGCAGCTTAGAGCGTACCGAGGGATAGGTCTGCAAGTTATCGATCTGGGTCAGCACGTTCTGGGCCACCAGCAGATCGAGCTTATCTTTCTTTTCAAGCTGGCTGTAGTGGTCTTCGACCAGCTTGCGGGTGGCCTCGGTGTGGTGCAGCCAGTGGTAGACCAGGGGCATCTTTTCTTCAAGATCACCAATCTGCAGCAGACCCTTCATGGCCCCGCACTGGGTATGGCCGCAGACAATCACCTGGCCAATATCCAGCGCCTCGACGGCGTACTCAATGGTGGCTCCTTCGCCGCCGTTAGTCGCCTCGTAGGGTGGAATAATATTGCCCGCGTTGCGAATCACAAACAGGTCGCCAATCTCGGCCTGGGTAATGATGGTCGGGTCTACCCGTGAGTCAGAGCAGCCGATAAACAGCACGCGCGGATTTTGCCCCTTAGCCAACTGCTGAATGAGTTCCTCGCGTCCGGGAACGTAGTTTTCCTGAAACTCACGCAGACCTTGCAGCAGCTTTTCCATGGGGCAACCAAACAATGGGATTGATCGGGAGCAGATCGCCGCCTGCACCCGCATCTATTGTTATCCCATATCCAAGGCTCTGGCACTGCAAAGATTTACTTATCACAGCAATCATTGCTACTTCTCAACCGCCACCGCACCTAGGACGCTCAAACACCCCCAGCGCCGTACCAAATCACAATTTCAGCGCAATAATAGGCGTAACGTTTCGGCTCAAACTATGCGCAACCCCTTTTGGCGGCTGAAATCTTTACCCTGGGTCATTTTGCTTCAGGTGGCGCTGGCAGCGGTGGCGATCGCCACCCTGGCCGACCTGCTGCTGGCCCAGGGACTGGCCCTGCTGCTGGCCAACGTTGGCAGCGGCCTGATGCCGCTGATGCCGCTGCTGTTTATGGTGCTACCCATTGTCGCTGGGTTTGCGATCGGGGCCTTAGCCCTGACGGTTTTAGAGCGCTGGTTTACCCGCCAGGTCTATATCGACACAGGGGTACTGTGGGCGCTGGTGCCCTGTATCGCTCTGGTGCTGTTTGTGAAAGATTTTTTACCGATTCCGGCGGCGCTGGTCAGCATGTCTTACCCGTTGGTGGTGGGGGTACTGCTGGGTGTTTTTGTGGTGGGCAAACGCCACTGGCGACGCTGGTAGCCGCAGAATTAACCGGGGAAAGCTGAGCCAACTGAGTAATAAGTACTGTTAGTAGCAACACCGAACCGTTGATGAAAGCCATCCTGAAAAGCCTGTTAATCGGCAGCCTGGTCACCCTGGGCCTGCCCGCCCTGGCCGAAAACCCCCGCATCGAGATTGACTACGAGACCGAAGCGCTCTCCAATCGCGCGATCGCCCAAGGCCCCATTCGCGTCGTCGCTAGCTACACGCCCATCGACTACGAGGCCGAGGAAATTGGCGACAACCTGACGCTTCAGCTGTTTTATAACGACGAACTCCAGCTGACGGCTACCGAAACCGCTGCCATGTTTGCGGGCATTGAACTCATGGATCTCGACAGCGACGGCACCTCAGAGGTAGTGGTACAAACCTTTACCGGCGGTGCTCACTGCTGCCTGGCCTACACGACCTACACCTGGCAAGACGACCAGTTTAACCCCACCTACTTTGGCTACCTCGACGGCGGCGGCGGCGAATTCATCGACCTCAATAGCGATGGGCTGATGGAGTTTGTCACCCTCGACAACGCCTTTTTCTATAGCTTTAGCTCCTATGCCGGGTCGTACCCGCCCAGCGTCATTCTTACCTACCAAAACGGCGCGTACCGCGACACCACCACTCAGTTCACCAACTACCTAGAGGACTTGGCGGCTGGCATGCGCTTCACCATTGAAGACCCAGAGTTTGCCGATCGCGGCAGCGACAAAAACGGGGTACTGGCGGGCTACGTAGCCCAAAGCATTCGCCTGGGGCAGTACCGAGACGCCTGGCAGTACATGCTGGCCCACTACGATCGCGCCGATGACTGGGGCCTCGAAACCTACGACGATAATGGCGATGTGGCGGAGCAGTACGCTGACTTCCCTACGGCGCTGTACGCTTTTCTGAAAGACCTGGGCTATCTAGACGTCAACGGCAGACCCCAACCCCAGGTCGATCGCTCTCCCGTCGTACCGGAGCGCAATACGTTCTAACTCAAAAAGAAAGGGTAGGCCATTGCGACCTACCCTTCAAGGTTTAAAGCGTGCTAAAACGCGTCAGACGTTTAGAAACCGGTGCGACGATAGTTACCGCCGTTGCCGCTGCCTGCACCACTGCGGGCATCATCGCGGGGGCGAGCCTTGTTGACCCGCATTTCGCGCCCCATCCACTCAGCGCCATCAAGCGATTCGATGATGGTGTCTTCTTGAGCTTCAGCGGCCATATCAACAAAGGCAAAGCCACGGGGGCGGCCGGTTTCGCGATCGGTGGGCAGGCTTACCCGCTTCACGTCGCCGTATTCTGCAAACACTCGCTCCAGATCTTCGCGAGTGACATCGTAGGACAGGTTACCAACATAGAGTGACATCAGATTGTCTCCTTACTGTACAAATGCAGCGAGTAAACGGAGACAAAGCTGTATCGGAAATCAGAAATGAAATGAAACAAGCGAAATCTACCGAAAACTAACCTTGCCTATCTTAACATCGCCCCTTGCCTGACGGTGGTGATTTGGGTCATGCTTCCCATTTTCGGGCTTGTCACGAGCACAGTAGCGCTCCCTGGACAACTTTGCAGAGAGCGCAGAGGAAGGTACGCAACTAGAGGTTGTACGTGACTTAGGTGTCGTACATGAGCCCCTCGGGGGCCTCGGGATTTTCTTCTAAATATTGATCAAAGCCGGTTTTCTTGGGCTTCTGGTGCTGGTGCGATACCTCAGCCCGCATTTCTTCAACTACATCCCAAGCAGCAGCGGCCTCAGAAGAGGTTTCGCCCTTCTCAGCGGTGATCTGGTGGGCGTAGTCGATCGCCTTTTGCAGCTCGTCTTGAAAGTCTTTGCTGTCAACGCTCATAATCGTTCTCCTCGCGGTTAAGCAGTTTTCGAGATAGCCAGAACAATTTTAACCGTCCCCTGCTCCAAACCACTCCCCTCCGCCCCCTTCGACTCCGCTCAGGGGGCGGCGGCAAAGGGAGCGGAGTCGAAGGCAATGGATTTACTAATGCTCAAATACCCCCTGGTACTGAAGCAAATCGAGGGCAACGAAGGTGGGCAAGCAGCGAAAGCAGTCCTGGGCTAGGTTCCAGCGGCCCTCGCGCTTGAGCATGGCGGTCAGGGTGTGGTGAATGCTGTGCAGGTAGCGCACATCGTTGGCGGCGTAGCGCAGCTGCTCCTCAGATAGTTGCATAGCGTTGCCCCAGTCGGAGCTTTGGGCGGTTTTGTCAAGCTCGATGCCCTCTAGCTCTTTGACCAGCTCTTTGAGCCCGTGGCGGGGGCTGTAGGTGCGGGCCAGTTTGCTAGCAATTTTGCTGCAAAACACGGGGGCAGTGGTAATGCCCAGGTTGTGCTTCAGCGTCGCCAGGTCAAACCGGGCAAAGTGAAAGAGCTTGAGAATCGCTGGGGCTTCGAGCAGTTCTTTGAGCAGGGGCGCTTCGGTTTGGCCCAGCTCAATGCGCACTACCGCCACGTAGCCCTCGGGGTCGGCCAGCTGCACCAGACAGAGGCGATCGCGCCAGGGTAAGAGGCCCATGGTCTCGGTATCGCAGGCGATCGCATCGGCCTGTTGATAGCGGGCTAGCAGCTCGGGGGTGAGGTCGCGATCGCAGATTTCAAAACCGTCGGTCATAGGGGTTCCTAATCGTCAAGGGGATCTGAGTCAGGCTGCCAAGGCAACCAGTCGGGGTCTAGCACCTGCTCCAGGGTGAACCAAGGCTGCTCAGGAATAGTTTCTTTCTTAAAATGACTGGCTTTAAGAAAAAGCCTCCGCGCACTGCTGTAATCTGCCAGAAAGTTTTCTTCCAGGTATCGTTTTAAGCTCGGGCTATTTCGAAGGATGAGGTGCATCCTGACGCGGAAATTAGAAATCTCCAAATCCCAGCCGCGAAAGCAGCGATCGCGGTCAGACTCCCAGTAGCACAGCTTAAAGAAGTGCTCACACAGCCGCATGAGGTAGCTGCTCAGCGATCGCTTATCACTTCCACCCAAGCTCTCAATTTCCTCAATCAGGTTCTCCAAATCGAGCGCATCGAAGTTGCGGGACTTCAGATGGGCAGCGGTAGCATCCACCCAGAGCTGATAGTCCTGGTCGTACAGATCCTTAGCCGTGACGTTGGTGTCTACGCTCATCTGCAATTCCCTCGCCAACTGACGCTGCGGTTTGAACCAATTGACCGAGATCAGCCTACTCCAGTCCGCCCAACGCCTTGGCCACGGTATTCACATCCTTGTCGCCCCGGCCCGAAGAATTGATCACAATGCGGGGGTTGCCTGAGAGTTGCGGACACAGCGTTTCGAGATAGGCAAAGGCGTGGGCTGTCTCTAGAGCGGGAATAATTCCCTCCAGGCGCGACACCCGCTGGAAGGCATCCAGCGCCTCCTGATCGGTAACGCTGTAGTACTCAGCCCGGCCCGCATCCTTTAAAAAGCTGTGCTCGGGGCCAACGCCGGGGTAGTCGAGGCCTGCGCTAATGGAATGTGCCTCGATCACCTGACCGTCGCCGTCTTGCAGCAGGTAGCTCATCGCGCCATGCAGCACGCCCACGCGCCCCGCCGTCAGCGTCGCCGCGTGCTTGCCCGTGTCTACGCCGCTGCCCGCTGCCTCGATGCCAATCATCCGCACCGACGGCTCGTTGACAAACTCATGGAACAGGCCCATGGCGTTGGAGCCGCCGCCCACGCAGGCCATCAGAATGTCGGGCAGTCCGCCAAACTTCTCCTGGCACTGGGCGCGGGTTTCTTCACCGATGATGGCGTGAAAATCGCGCACCAGCATCGGGTAGGGGTGTGGCCCTGCCACAGAACCAAGGATGTAGTGGGTGGTCTCCACATTCGTGACCCAGTCGCGAATTGCCTCAGAGGTGGCGTCTTTGAGGGTGCCGGTGCCCGCCGTCACGCCGCGCACCTCGGCCCCCATCAGCCGCATGCGAAACACGTTTAGCGACTGGCGCTCCATATCTTGCACGCCCATGTAAATGACGCACTGCAAGCCAAAGCGAGCGCACACCGTTGCAGTAGCCACCCCGTGCTGCCCCGCCCCAGTTTCGGCAATGATGCGCTGCTTGCCCATGCGCTTGGCCAAGAGCACCTGGCCCAGGGCGTTGTTGATTTTGTGCGCCCCAGTGTGGTTGAGGTCTTCGCGCTTGAGGTAAATCTCAGGGCCGCTGCCGTCGGGGCGGCGGTAGTGGGCGGTAAGCCGCTCGGCAAAATACAGGGGCGTGGCCCGACCGACGTAATCTTTCAGCAAGCCATTCAGCTCGGCCTTGAAGTCGGCCTCGTCGCGGTACTGGTAAAACGCCTGCTCCAGCTCAAACAGCGCAGGCATGAGCGTTTCGGGCACGTACTTGCCGCCAAACTGGCCAAAGCGGCCCAGGGCATCGGGACGAGCGGCGGCCAAGGAAAAATCAGCGTCTGGGCGAGGCGAAAGCGGCGTCTGGGTCACGGTGGTGCAGGGGTGAAGGGTTAGGAGTAGCCCTCATTATAGGGAATGCCTTGACCCACCGCTAGGCAATGCGGCGCAGGGGAGCGGGGGCCTGCCGCCGCTGTAGGGAATGAATGTGATGAAATAGCTCCCAGCAGTATTGCTCAGGGAGCCCACAGGTAGCCGCACCTCGCATGACCACGCTGGAGTACCACTCGTTGGGGGCAATTTCTGCGTGGGTTTTGCTGATTACAGAGTAGGTGCGCGTTTCGTCGTAGGCCCGACCGTTGCAGTTGACCGTTACCATTTCGTGGCAGTAGCCTTCTTCACGCAGATCGAGAGCGGGGCTGAGCCGCCAGGGCAGGCTGTAGAGTACGCCCTGCACCGTGGAGCCAGGATGAGGGACTACATCGAGCACGCCGCAGTCGCGCAGCCGCGATCGCCGAAAAAATCCCAGCCGATAGCCCTCTAGCGTGGCGGGGCCAACCACGTAATCGTGGGTGCTCTCGCCCAGTGAACGCTTAAGATCCACAGGGCACATGCAGGAGCCGTAGGCAAAGTAGTAGAAGCGATCGTCTGGATTGTGCAGGGGGGTGAGGCTGGTCATGGGCGATCGTTGAGAGCGAGGTATAGAGAGTAACGGTATTGCGCCTGGTCTCTTCCAAGAAGGGGAAGAGGTAGAGCTGACACCAGGTGCAAAGCTCTGCAATGAAAAAGAACTACAAACTCAATCTACGGTTTTCCGGTCGGAATGCCGAGGATTGCTGCTGTTACTTTCGTTTATATCACTCTATTTCCCAAGGGGAAAGGTTTCGTGATCAAGCCTTGACAAGTCTTTAAGGTGTCAAGGGTGAGCTTTCGGAAAAGCTGATGCCAGCTGTCGCGGATCATCGTCTGGGGGATGCAAGTCGCTCATGCTCCACTGCTGTCTACAGGTTTGAATGAATTTGTCAGAACGGCGATCGTCATTGAGATCAAGGCGATCGCAAGTGGCCCGACCTGTAGGTGTTACCCCAATCAAACGAATTCCATTGACCGACCAGATGAAGTGATCGGCCCAGCGTTGTTGCCGGGGATTAAACAAAGCAGTCTCTGCCCCGGTTTCAGGATCGATGCCTGTGGTGAAGTTGTAACGCCTTTCGTTGCAGCGGCGGCAGGCGAGAGCAAGATTGTCGAGGTCATCTGTCCCGCCCAACGATTGGGGCTGAAGATGGTCAATGGATAGCGGGGCGGAACTTAAAAGCTCTGGATAATGGCAGTACTCACACCGAAATTGAGCCCGTTGACGCACCTGATAATGCAGCGCCTTAGGAAGGCTCATGGGCCTGGGCAGCCATGACAGCATTGATATAGCTGAAGATGTTGTCTAGCTCACCGATTGTTTCTAGTTCGAGGCTTTCTTCGGCGGTGAGGGTGTCTGCCTTTTTTTTATCCAGCAGTTCTTGCAGGCGATCGCCCAACTTGTTGGTGAATTTGAACAGCGTGAGGTTGTTGACCTGTTGAATGCACAGGCCCTCGGGCAGAATGGCTGAAGGCTTGAGTAGGGTTGTAGTCATAGCAGCTACGCACCGTTGAGAGGTATCTCAAGTTTAGCTGGATTGCTGGATTGCTACCTTTAGAGCACTAGCCCCACTAATGGCAGCAGTTTGGTGCCGTGCTCGCCGAGCCAGCCAGCGGCGTTTTGCACGTGGGGGCGCAGCTGATCGATCGCCTCAGCGAACCCCTGCAAATTGCGGGCGTAGGTCAGCCCGGTTTCTAAGGTGGTGGCGACGACGCTTTTATCGGGCGCGGGTTTGGCGGCTTCGGCGTCGAGCTTGGCGGCAATGCCGGTGGTGACGGGGTCGTTGAGGCCCGCGAGAATGGCTTGCAGGGCGGCTAGCTCGGCCTGAATGTTGACGCGATCGGGCGGCGGCAGCGTGACTTGCCGAAGTTCGGCGGTGTTGCCATCCCCGGTTTGAAAGACGTTGCCGGTGGCGTTGCCGTCGATGCTGATGTTGCGGCTGTAGTCGTTTCCTTGCATGGCTTTGCTCTCTGCGGTGGCTTTGACATCTACGTTAATCGGTCGCTGGGCCAGCAGCTTGACCACTTCTTGCATGTTGGCGCTTTGCTGGCGATAGTCGGCAATTTGGTTATCTTTGGCATCGAGCTGAGCTTTGTAGCGGGCCTCGGCTTCTTGCAGTGCCAGTTGATAGATTTCGCTGAACGATTGGTGAATAGTGGGTTTGTCGGCATCGGGGGCAGCGTGGAGCTTGACAACAACGACGCCATCGCCTTTGTTTTCGATCGCCTGCACCCCTAGATCAGTGTCGCTATATTGTCCCTGCACGTCGTTGAAGGTGCGCACAAAGGCCTTCCAATCGACCCCGTTTTGAAAGATGAGGTCGATGGTGTCGAGCACTTCTTGAAAGAGTTTGGTGAAGTCACCGGGGGCAAAGGTGCCGCTGCTGGGGCGACGCTCTTGGTAGTTGCGGAGTAGATAAACGTAGTCACAAATGGCCTCATCGAGATTAGTAGTGCTGTCGATGTTCCACGCTTCGAGGGTAGCACCAGTAAGAATAGCTTGGTGAAAATTGGTGCCAAGCGCTTGAGTTTTGGTCAGGTTTGCACATTCAAGGGTTGCGCCTTCTAGCGTTGCGTTGCTGACGTCGGCCTCAGTCAAATCGGCATCGGCCAAGTCAGCCCCGGTGAGGTATGCGCCTTTAAGGTTGAGGCCAACATAAGATTTGCCGTTGCCGCGCAGAGTAGTAACTAAGTTTTGCACATCGAAATCAGCCAGAATGGTTTTGCCAAATCGCGACAAGTTAATATGCTTAGCCAAGTGAAAGTTTGTTCTAGTCAAATTTGTCTGGTAGAGATGAGCGCTTCTTACAATGGCTTTCTCAAACGAAGCATCAGTCAAATTTGCGGCAACAAATTTAGTGCTGCCCCATGAACCAAACCAAACGGCAATAGCGCGAGTTAAACTATCTCTAGAATCGCCTTTAAGCGCACGTCTTGAAATTAAAAAACTAACTACAATATTGGCAAGTACACCAATGACTGCAACAGCAATGACAGTGGGTTCATTGCCAGCGACAGCGACAGCGACAGCGACAGCGACAGCGACAGCGACAGCGCCAGCGCCAGCGCCAGCGCCAGCGCCAGCGCCAGCGCCAGCGAAAGCGACAGCGACAGCGACAGCGACAGCGCCAGCGACAGCGACAGCGCCAGCGACAGCGACAGCGACAGCGACAGCGACAGCGACAGCGACAGCGACAGCGACAGCGACAGCGACAGCGACAGCGAAAGCGAAAGCGAAAGCGACAGCGAAAGCGAAAGCGCCTAGAGCTGCGCCAAGGGCCGCTAAAAGTCCTCTAATGTAGATGAACCCTAGGAAACCAAGGGATATCACAATTCCCAAGATTCCAAAGACAATGTCTCCAGCGATGGCTCCAGTGGTTTCACCAGAAGGGTTAACAATAGACAATGCAAACGCTGCCCAAAGTGCTGCAATCAAAAAGCTGGTCAACGCCGACAGCGCAAAGGCGATCAGCAGTTGCGGGAGTAGCCAGCGGCGTTGAGTACCGGCTTTGGCTCCTACAAACTGAGTGCCCGTTAGATTTGCCTCGCTAAAGTTGGTGCCGCGAATGTCGGTGTGGCTAAGGTCGGCTCCGCTGAGGTCAATACCTTTCAGGTTCATGCCGCGCAGCGATTCACCGCTGAGGTCTACGTTGGCAAAGTGGCGCTCTCCGGCGCGATAGCGGCGCTGTAGTTCTTTGGAGGTGAGGCGTTGCATGAGGCGGGTTTGGGGGCGGCTTGCCCAAGACTACAAGCCTTTTGCCCACATTTCGGTAATCTTTCGGCAAAAATCCAGGTTTAGAAACCGGGTTTCTGCTGTCGTGGCGCGATTCTTCGCCTATTCGCAGAAGAAACCCGGTTTCTGCGGCAGGGAGAATGCGCGATCGCGGGGTTTTGGTGCAATGCGGCGCAGAGGGTAGGTTTTGGGTAGCTAGGATAAGGTGGGCCGCTATTGCACCCTACGGTCGTCTGCAATGGCGTTGCGGGGGGTGGTTACTTGAATGCGATCGCCCGCAACACCGTTGCAAGTGATGACAATGCCGTTGCGAGCGTCTGCAACACAATTGCGGGTTATGACAATGCGATCGCGATCGTCTGCAATCCAGTTGTGAGCGGTAACAATGCAATTGCGAGTCGTGATAATGCCAATGCGTTAGCGAAGCTATCCGAAGGAATCGCCTGCAACACGATCATGAGCTTTGACGATGCGATCGCCATACCTTCGCTTCCACTCAACCAAAAATCGCCGTCGCCGTCAGCCCAAACCCTGGCACCACTGTAGATCGCAACGGTTCAGCCCCGCTATAGACCTGGTCTTCGTACTGTCCATTTACCCACAGGCACAGCGTCACCTGCCGGGTTTCTGGATCAACAATCCAGTATTCCGCAATGCCGCGAGCCGCATATTCAGTGTGTTTGTAGCGGTAGTCGCGTTCTCGATTGGTCTGCCCAGGGCTAACCACTTCCACTACCAGAGCCGGAGGCGGCATATCGCGGGTAATGGTAGCGCGGGTCGCCCCAGCCACAGCGACCTTCGAGGCTTCGGTATGCACCAGCAAATCGGGGATGCGGCCCGTGGCGCGGCGTCCAGTGACTTCAATTTCTGTACCCCAGACCACCCAGTCTGGCGGCAGGTGCCGAATCAGCTCCAGCAGCAGCTTTCTAGCAATGCTGAGGTTTTCATCACTTTCTGGGAGCATTTCCACCAGCACTCCGTTCACCAGTTCGTAGCGGGTATCCGTACCATCGTCATGGCGCAGATAGTCCTCAAAGGTTAATAGCTGGGTTTCTGTCGAGAGGGCTTGGCTCATTAGTGTAATGCTCCGCTCAAGCAAGGCCGTAGCCCCTATTCTAGAGAATTAAGTTCGCCGGATTGAGGCACAGCCCATACTTAGTAAGGCCCAAACATGCCGTTGGCGGGGTTATCGGCCTCGTCGCTACAGCAAAAGGCACTGAAGTGTTGCAAAAACTCAGCCTTGGTCAGCCAGCCGTCCTGGTCGGCATCGAGCGACGGAAACACCAGCGGCGCATAGACCGGCGACTCGTTGAAGGCGGCCAGCAACTGCCCCCATTCTGCCTGATTGACTTTGCCATCTTCGTCCTGGTCAAAGACATCAAAAATTAGTTCCATCAGGCTGAGAATTTCCTCTAGACCGTCATCGTAGTAGGCCAGCCATTCGGTGCGGGAGACTTGCTTGTTGTGGGCGGTATCAGCTTTCTTTTCCAGCCCCTGCCACTTGCGCATCAGCTTGTCTTGCAGCACCAGGCAGCGGGGCGATCGCAGCGACCAGTTGCGCAGGGTAGACAGCTTTTTGAACATCAGCTCAAAGTCTTTTTTGACCAATACCCCGGTGTAGTCAGAGTCGTACATGCTAAATAGCTTGGTCAATTTGCGCTGTTGCAAGTCAGTTAGCATAGCCTGTACGTCCCTTTGCCCCGGCAGTTGTCATGACCGTCATTAGCCTATAGTACTTTCAGGCTGTCTGCTGAATCGGCTATTACCAGCTAAGCCTACAAATACCCTGCCGCCTGCATGGTAAACAGGCGAGCGTAGCGGCCATCCTGGCGCAGCAGATCCTCGTGGCTGCCCTGCTCGATCAACCTGCCGTTAGCCAGCACAATAATATTGTCGGCCCGCCGCACCGTCGAAAAGCGGTGAGAGATCAAAATCGCCATCTGGTTTTGGGTGGCTTCGCGAAACTGCTCAAACAGGCGGGTTTCGGCCTCGGCATCCATGGCCGATGTCGGCTCATCGAGCACCAGAATGTCGGCTTCGGTGCGCATAAAGGCACGCGAGAGGGCAATCTTTTGCCACTGGCCACCCGATAGCTCTTGACCACCAAAGAACCACTTGCCCAGCTGGGTGTCGTAGCCCTCGGGCAGCGACTCAATGAACTCGGTGGCGGTGCCCTTGGCGGCGGCGGTCTGCCAGCGGTGGGCATCGTCAAAGTCGGTGACATCGCCGACGCCGATGTTTTCGCCCACCTTAAACTGGTAGCGCACAAAGTCTTGAAAGATCACGCCGATGCGCCGCTGTAGAACGTCGCTGTCCCACTCTTGCAGATCGCGGCCATCGAGCAGAATGCGGCCACGGGACGGTGTGTAGAGCCGGGTGAGAAGTTTAATCAGCGTCGTTTTGCCGGAGCCGTTTTCGCCCACGATCGCCATCTTTTCGCCCGGCCTGAGGTGAAAGGAGACATTCTCTAGGGCCAATCGCTCGCTGCCTGGATAGGTAAACGACACCCCCTCAAACCGCAGCCCGTCGCTGGGGTCAATGCCGCGCACCGCCGTGCCCATTTCAGCAGGCACCGGCTGCTCTAGAAATTCATACAGGTTGGCCAGGTACAGCCCGTCTTCGTACATGCCGCCGATCGCGGTGAGGGAGTTGGCAAAGGTGGTTTGCCCCTGGCGAAACACCGTCAGGTACATGGTCAGCTCGCCCAGAGAAATGCGACCCGCGATCGCCTCCAGCACAATCCAGCAGTAGGCCAGGTAGAACGAGACCGTACTCAGCAGCCCCAGCCCGTAGCTCCAGCCGCTGCGGCGCACCGTCAAATTGCGGTCTTCGGCGTACAGCCGCTGAAAAATGTCTTTGTAGCGCTGCATCAGCAGCGGCCCCAGGCCGAACAGCTTCACTTCTTTGGCAAAGTCTTCGCGGGCCAGCAGTGCCTCCAGGTAGACCTGCTGCCGGGTTTCGGGCGATCGCCACTTAAACAGGCGAAAGGCCTCACCCGCAAACTGGGTTTCAGCGATGAAGGCAGGCAGGGTTGCGATCGCCAGCAGCGCCACCGCCCAGCCCGAAAATTGCAGCAGCAGCCCGCCAAAAGTCACCAGCGACAGCGCATCCTGCACCACCCCAAAGGTGCGGTTGACCATGCTCAGCGGTCGCTGGGAGGCCTCCCGCCGCGCCTGGGTCAGCTTGTCGTAAAATTCAGAATCTTCAAAGTAGGTCAGCGGTAGCGTCTGGGCCTTTTCGAGAATCATGACGTTGACCCGCTGCCCCAGCAGCACCCGCAGCAGCGACTGGCACAGCCCCTGCCCCTGCCGCGCCCCGGCCAGCACCGCCACCAGCACTGCCTCCAGGGCCAGGTACATCAGCGCCGCCTGCCGATCTGCCGCCTGCCCCGACTGGGCCGCCACCACCACCGCATCAACAATTAGCTTGCCAACGTAGGCGATCGCCGCGGGCAGTAGCCCCGCCACCAGCGTCAGCAGCGCCAGCAGCACCGTCAGCCGCCAGTCGGTCTGCCACACCAGCGCGATCGCCCGCTGCCCGTAGCGGTACATCCCCAGCGACTGGCCAAGATTGCGCCACGGCTGTTTCTGTTTTGCTCCCGCAGCCCGAACCCGTTTTACCCTGTATTCACTCATTTTTCTACGATAGCGCCGTAGGTGAGTGGATGGGCATGATGAGGGCTAGGGCAAACAACCGTTTGCCCCTACGGGTAAGCCCACTCTCCTATCTTGGCGGCGCACCAACACCCTCTCAAGCGGCACTCTTTTTCATAGCGGAAACGTCAGCAGGAAAATCCTTCGGTCCGGCAGTATCAGCACCAGGCTGCACCCCGGTCAGATATTCCGGATGCATCAATTCCCGCGCCTTGAGCACAATCAAATACTCGTAAAACGCCTGAAGCGTACACCAGGCCAGCCCTGCCCGTCCGTCCCGCCAGCCGCCAAGGATAACCATCATATAGAGCCACCGGGTCAGGGGGCGCAGGGGCAGCCGCAGGGAGAGATCTTTCAGGGCGCGGCGGCGCTCGACCTCAGATTTGCCCCACAGCAGGGCTTGCCAATCCACTTTGCCTCCTTGCAGCTGGCGCAGGGTTTCGGCGGCTTCGTCGGTGGAGTAGCGGTTGTGCTTATCGATCCAGCGGCTGAGGCCTTTGCTACAGGTGTAGTGGGGGTAGGTTTCCTTTAAGAATCCCGTTGGCCCATCGACGACTTCACGCTCGGTGTGGCCGTAGTCGTCGAACCACACCTTGCCCCGCCGCAGCAGCCTGAGCTGGTAGCGGGGAAACTGGGTGCTGCGCCGAATCCAGCGGCCCATGAACATGACCCGCTCGGCCACGTAGTAGCCCACCTTGTCGCCCCGTTGAATGACCTCCAAACACTCCGCAAACAACTCGGGCGTCATGCGCTCGTCGGCTTCGAGAATGTAGGCCCAGTCGTGGCGGTAGGGCACGTTTTGCAGCATCCAGGTGCGCTGCTGACCGTGGCTGGCGAAGGGGTGCTCGACAAAGCGCACGGGGTACTGGGTGGCGATGGTTTGGGTGCGATCGCGGCTGCACGAGTCCACCACAATCACGTCGTCTGAGAGCAGCGCCGACTCAATACAGGCGGCAATATCGCGCTCTTCGTTGTGGGTCAGAATAAAAATAGAGAACATAGACGCGGCACATTCCAGCGGTAGACAGGAACTCTCCCTGGTTTAGGGAACCCAGTTTGGCCCCCAAACTGAAATCTACTCACCAACTTCGCTGCCAGCTACCCTTTCAAAGCATCTTTACGCGGCCGTTATTGCCGCCTAAAAAATTATTACGGCCCAATAAAAAGGGGCAGCCGCTGGCCGCCCCGTTCTTTAGTGAGTAAGGTTCAAGCGTAAGCGCTAGCGAAGGCTAGTAGTGCATTGCCTAGTCGATCGCTCGCTTGAGAGAATCTTTCACATCTTCCTTGGCGTGGGTAGCCCGAGCCTCGGCTTGCTTGGCCTCACCCTCGGCTTTATCTTTCGGGTCGCCCGTGATTTCGCCAGCGGCGGCCTGCATTTTGCCCTCAATGTTTTTGGCTGTGGCCTTAGCGCGATCTTCGATAGACATAAGTAGAAGTTCCTTAACGTGAATCTATGACTACCGTAGAACTAAGCCCATCGATGCCTCATCTACATCAAGAGCGAAATCGGGTATGTACTTAGGTAGAACTTGAGGTGAGGATATCCGTCTTGGGGGCAGCCTCGAACCCGGCTCAATCCCGCGTTACACTGTTCAAATGCCGTATTTGGGCGTCTTCGGTCTATGAGTTTAGAGATTAAAGCCGTGCAGGCACCGTATGGCGATGCAACGTACCGCACGCCACCCCCAGATTTACCCTCGCTGCTGCTGAAAGAGCGCATTGTCTACCTGGGGTTGCCCCTCTTTTCTGGGGATGACATTAAGCAGCAGGTGGGCATTGATGTCACCGAGCTGATTATTGCCCAGCTGCTATTTTTGCAGTTTGACGACCCCGACAAACCCATCTTTTTCTATATCAACTCCACCGGCACCTCCTGGTACGACGGCAACATGATCGGCTACGACACCGAAGCCTTTGCCATCTGCGACACCATGAACTACATCAAGCCTCCGGTGCACACCATTTGCATTGGTCAGGCGATGGGGTCGGCGGCGGTGATTTTGGCGGCGGGCACCAAGGGCTACCGGGCCAGCTTGCCCCACGCCCGCATTGTGCTGAACCAGCCCCGCAGCGGTGCCCAGGGCCAGGCCACCGACATTGAAATTCGGGCCAAAGAGGTGCTCGACAACAAGCGATCGATGATGGACATCCTTGCCAAGAGCACCGGCAAGAGCCTGGATCAGGTCATGCGCGACTCTGACCGGATGTTCTACATGAACCCCGAAGAAGCCAAAGAATACGGCATTATCGACCGGGTGTTGGCCAGCCGTAAGGAACTGCCCGTGGCGGCTGGAGTAGGCGCTTAGGTCGCTCAGTGAATGTTGTCCGTTCTGTTGTTTTGTTTTTAGGTTGAAAGAGCACTATGCCCATCGGCACTCCCAAAGTTCCCTATCGCTTGCCCGGTAGCCAGTACTCCCAGTGGGTCGATATCTACACCCGCCTCAACCAGGAGCGGATTATCTTTCTGGGTCAAGAGGTGACCGACAGCCTGGCTAACTCCATTGTGGCGGCCATGCTGTACCTCGACTCCGACGACAACACCAAGCCCATCTACCTGTACATCAACTCCCCCGGTGGCTCGGTAACGGCGGGGATGGCCATCTACGACACCATGCAGTACATCAAGTCTGACGTGGTCACCATCTGTCTGGGTCTGGCCGCGTCTATGGGGGCATTTTTGCTGGCAGCGGGCAGCAAGGGCAAGCGCGTGGCTCTGCCCCACTCGCGGATTATGATTCACCAGCCCATGGGTGGCACCGGGCGGCAGCGGCTCCAGGCCAGCGACATTGCGATTGAGGCCAAAGAGATTCTGCGGGTGCGTCAAGAACTCAACGAGATGATGTCTCGCCACACCGGGCGTTCGATTGAGCAAATTCAAAAGGACACCGATCGCGACTACTTCATGTCGGCAGAAGAGGCCGTTGCCTACGGGCTGATCGACCGAGTGATTGAAGAGCGTACCCAGGAACTAGCCACTCCTGTACCGGCCACGGTCTAATTCGCTGCGCCATTTTCGCTGAGAGTTGGCAGAATAGGGGCAGCACACGTACCTCTGCTATAGAGTTAGCGAACCATGGCGCTGGCGCATCACTACCGCATACTAGGGCTTAGAACTGGGGCCAGCTTTGGCGATGTCAAGCTGGCCTATCGCAATTTGGCCCGGCTTTACCATCCCGACACCAACCCCGGCGACCAGCTGGCAAAGGAAAAATTTATTCAGGTCACCCAGGCGTACCAGGCGCTGGTGAATGCGCTTCCGCCTGAGGCTGTGATAGCTCAGCGAACATCTCCCCCCAAACCGGCCCCAGCGCCCGCCCCAGTCGTTCCCCAAGCGCCGACCGTACAGGCAAAGGAGCAGGAGATTGAGCTGACGGTCAGCCCAACGCCGGGAGGATCTGAGGCCGATCAACAGCTCAAGGTGACCAGCTTTAAACAGCTGCGAGAGTTCTTTCGGGGGCAGCGCTTTCCTCGGGCCGTTGCCCTGGTCGAAGGGCTGGTGCAGCGCTTTCCCGAAGATCCAGAAATTCGTCAGTGGCATGCGATTACCTACTACCGCTGGGGCCACGACCTGCTCAGTATCGGCAACCTGCAAAAGGCCGAAGCCTGCCTGAAAAAAGCTCGTCGGGTTGACCCCCAAAATCGATCGCTGCGCCAGGCCTTGCACCATGATTTTCAGCGGCTAGAGCAGCTGCGCCAGCGCCCTATGGCCCAGGCCCAGTAGGGTTATGAATGGCTGATGATGGCCTCAAACCACTGCTCAAAGCGAAGGGCCAGGGCTTCAAGGGAGTAGTCGGTTTCGGCCTGGCGGCGGCAGGCACGGCGATCGCACTTCCCAATCTTCCCAATCGCCTCCACCAGCCCCGATACCGAGTCAGGTTCTACCAGCCAGCCCGTCACCCCCGGCTGCACGATCTCCGCTGGGCCGCCGCGAGCGTAGGCGATGACCGGCACGCCGCAGGCCAGCGCCTCGATCGCCACGTTGCCAAAGGCTTCGACCCAGCGCGGCGTCATCACCAGGGCGCGGCACTGGCGCAGCACCTGCTGTAGCTCGTGGGTGGTCAAAAAGCCCAGGTAGTAGTCGGCGGCGTGGGGAAAGCGATCGCAGAGCCGTTGCCAGTAGCTAGCGTCCTCCAGCTTGCCCAAAATTTTGAGCGGCACCTGGGCTATTTCGGCGGCCTCCAGCGCATCCTCCAGCCCTTTTTCAGGCGAAATACGCCCCAGCCAGGCCAGGGCATCGCCGGGGGTAGCGCAAAAATCGTACTGCTCTAAGGCGATCGCACTACTGAGAACTTCAAAGGCATCGCCCACGCCAAACGTCTCAGCCTGGGTGCGGGTGTAGGCCCCCAGCCGCCCCGGAAACTGCTGCGCCACCTGCGCGATCGCCTCATCCATCGCCGCGCTGAGCGAACCCATGGTGACAAAATGAGCCACTGGCGTATCAAAAAACCCGGTCAGGTAAAACGGCAGCCAGTCGTAGGCCAGGTTCACTATCAGATCAAACTGCTGCTGCTGCTGCTGGGCGTAGCGCCACAGGTTGCCCAGCACGCTATCGGCAGGGAGAATTACCGGGGTATTACGCCCCTGGGTGTGAGCCGTAGGCTGCAGCTGGCCAGAGATCTCCACCACACGCACATTGGCCAGACTAGACCCCTCTGGAGCCGCCACTGTTACCTGGTGCCCCCGCGCCCTTAGCCCCTGGCACAGGTTAAACAGGGTCAACTCCACACCGCCCCCCAGCCCTGATCCCAGCGGCCCTACAGGCGTTGAAATAAAGAGCAGGCGACGGGGAGAGGGCATGGGTGAGTGAAGGGATAGAAGGTGAGGGGTGAGGGGGCGGAACTGCCCTCAGCTGGGCGGGATGCGACGGCTCTCGGGAGCAGGTCTTGGGCGATCGCCGTCATAGGTAGCTTCCAAAGCGGTGGATTCGCTGGGGTAGGAAGCAGCGGGAATGCGGTTGAGCTGGTTCAGCGCCCACTGGGCGGTTTCCTGCACCCCAGGGTCGGGGTCTTGGGCAGCATGGGCCAGCATGTGGCTGAGCTGCACTACCGTATCGTAAACCCGGCTGAGATCGCGAATGGCGTTTTTGCGCACCTCGGGGCTGGGGTCTTGCAGACCCAGGGCCAGGGCGCGGTGCATGGGCTTGAGGCTGCGGCTGCTAATTTCGGCCAGCGCCGCCAAAATCAAGCTTTTTTCCTGCGAGTCAGCCTCTAAAAGCCCATTGACCAAAGGCTGAATAACGTCGGAATGGCCCCGCTGCCCCAGTTCCCAAATGGCGTGGCGACGCACCGCGCTATCGGCACTGTCTAGCTCATGCACCAGAGAATCGACAATATCGACGCGGCTCAGGCGGGTAGTGGCCTCCAGGGGCAGATCAGTTGCGGCTGGCACCCCAAGCTGGGGTTGGGGAAGAGCAGATGGCGCTGTATATTCAACCGGGTCTGCGGCTGGAGGTTGATTGGTTTGAGGCGGTGACGGGGTCAAACCACCCGCACTGGAAAGCCGTTTGCCTTTGCCCAACCAGAGCCACCCACCCAGACAGGCCGCCAGCGCCAGGCCGCCTACCGCCAACCAGCCCAAACGACGGCTAAAACGGCTTGGAGAATTGTTAGCTGGTTCTAGAGGCCCCGTTGCCGGGGCCTCAGTCAGTTCCACGGCACCTTCTGCCATTGAAGCGGAAGGTGGTTCCGCAGCCGGTTCTGCGGCAGCCCCAGCATTGGGCAACGCCGGTCGGTCTACTGCCGCTGGGGCGTCATTAGCCAGCAGCTGGGGCGTGCTCAGGCGCTGCCAGGTGGCCTGGTCGAGGGTGCCCGTAGCGGGGAATCCAGCGCTGGTTTGAAAAGCCGCGATCGCCGCCTCAGTTGCCTCTCCATATTGTCCGTTTACCGGCCCCTGGTAAAGACCCTGAAGCCGCATTTGCCGCTGCAGCATCATCACCTCGTCGCCCTCTGCCCCAGGCTGCAGCAGCACCGAGTTAGAATCTGGGGCCTGAGCTATAACGTCAACGCTTTGTACGGCCACCAACTGAGCCGTCTGGGAACTCGACCAAGCCACCTCGCCATCAGCCCAGCCAAAGGCTGACAGACCAGCGCTCAAGGCCAGCGCCGCCGCACGACTGCCGCTGAGGCTGGGCCTACATCCTGGCAATAGTATTCTCATGTTCATGACGGCCCATAGCTGGCGGCGACGGTTACCCAGTGCAGATGCCCCTAAGGTAACTTAACCCGCTGAGGGCGGAGTAATCTGTGGGAGGAGGTAAGTGGATGGATGGGTAAGCGAGTAGGCGGGTAGGCGGGTGGATGGGTAAGGTTCACGGGCGGAGGTGATTAACCTCACCCACGCACCCACGCACTCACGCACCCGCTAATCCGGCTCTACCGAAGAAGCCGTCGCCCCATAAGCTAGCATCCACTGCCTCAGTTTTTGGGTCAAGGCATCCCGCTGGTTGATCAGGTAAATACTGACCAGGGTAAAGCTCACCCCCAACCACTGGAGCGAACTCAGGGTTTCGGCCAAAAATAGATTGCCAAACAGCAGCGCAAACACCGGGGTCAAGAAAGTGAGCGCGCTGAGGCTGGTGAGGTTGCCCTGGGCCGCCAGGAAGAAGAAAATACCGTAGGCCAGGGCGCTGCCAAAGAGAGTCGAGTAGGCGATCGCGCCCCAGTCAAACCCGGTCAACCCCTGCCAGGGCTGCACTTCCCCCAGGGCCGATAGGCCGAACAGCGGCAGCCCGCCCAGCACCATATGCCAGCCGGTCGCCACCACGGGGTCAGCGTGGCGGCACACGTAGCGGATCAATATGGTGCCCGTCGCCATTGACAGCGCCGCCAGCAGCATCAGCCATTCGCCGCCCTGCAGCAGGGTGTTGAGAGCCGTGCCCCCGGTTAGCCAGGCGGTGTCGCCATGAAAGAGAGAAAAAATCCACTCGTCGGGCAGGCCCAGCAGGCTAATGCCCGCAATGCCCCACAGCAAGCCAATCCAGCCCAGGGCACCAATATGTTCGCCAAACAGCCCTCGCGCCATAACCGCCACCGCTAACGGCTGCGAGTCGATCATCACCGAGCCCAGGCCTGCCCCCGTGCGCTGCAAGCCCGCCGCCAAAAAGCCTTGAAAAAGACTGCCATCGACCAGGGCAAAGAGCGCTATCCATAGCCAGCCCTGACGGCTGATGGTCTGAGGTCGGCGCAGGAGCAAACTGGCCAACAGCACCACAACCCCAGCGGGCACCAGCCGCACACCGGCCATAAAGAACGGCGTGGTATGGGGCATGGCCCCCTTCATCGCCACCATGGCGGTACCCCACAGGAAAAAAGGGGCAATTAGCACAATGGGGTTACGGGCGGCAGTTGAAGGGGGGGCGGCTGAATCCATAGGAAAAAGAAGAAGGTCGTCGAGAGCCAGCCCAGAGGCCATCACAGCGGCCATAGGCTTTCTTTAAGGAATGTTAACGCAGTTCGGGATCGGGTGCCGCCCACCGGGGCACAGCTCTGCTCCGACGCTACACCACGCCATCTCGGCCCAGTGTGGTTTTGGCTACAATTGAAAGCTAGCCTCAGTTTCCCCCAGAGCTGTTCGGCGACCGTCTACCCTTACATTCTTTAGGTTTGTTTTAACCCCTATGGTCTGGCCGTTTCCGCCCCGTTTTCGCAAGTCTATTGCCCGCATTGAGGTCACAGGTGTCATCGCCGCCGCCACCCGCAAGCGTGTGCTCGAAGCCCTCAAAGAAATTGAGGAAAAGCGCTTTCCAGCCCTGCTGCTGCGCATCGACAGCCCTGGCGGCACCGTGGGCGATTCTCAAGAAATCTACACTGCACTACAGCGGCTCAAAGACAAGCTCAAAATTGTGGCCAGCTTCGGCAATATCTCGGCCTCAGGCGGGGTCTACATCGGCATGGGGGCTGACCATATTATGGCCAACCCCGGCACCATCACCGGCAGCATTGGCGTCATTCTGCGGGGCAACAATCTAGAGCGTCTGCTCGATCGCGTTGGCGTGTCGTTTAAGGTGATCAAGTCTGGCCCCTACAAAGACATTTTGGCCTTCGATCGCGAGCTGACCGATCCCGAAAAGGGCATTCTGCAAGAGCTGATCGACGTCAGCTACGGCCAGTTTGTCAAAACCGTGGCCGAGGCCCGCCGCCTGAGCGAAGACACCGTGCGCAGCTTTGCCGACGGCCGCATTTTTACGGGCGAGCAGGCGCTTCAGCTGGGCGTGGTAGACCGTCTGGGCAGCGAAGACGAGGCCCGGCGCTGGGCCGCCGAACTGGTCGGCCTCGACCCTGAGAAAGCCGAGTGCATCACCTTCGACGAGAAAAAGCCGCTGCTAAAGCGGCTGGTGCCCGGCAACAGCCGCCTCATTCTGCCGGGAGCCTCTAGCCTGCCCTATCCCCAATTGGCTATGCCTGCTCTCGGGGCCACCCTCGAGTGGCTGGAGTTTGAGCGCTCCACCAGCGGCATCCCCCTGTGGCTGTATCGCCCCTAAGGGGCGTGGCGATGCCAATCTTTAGGGGGTGTGGCTGCATCAATCGGGGCATGGCGCTCTCTCCCAGGGACACTAGTCAGATCGCAGGCCTGGTAGGATTAAGCGGTAAAATGCAGTCAATTCTCTCCCCTAGTTGCCCACAACGGTGCCCCTGGGGCCTTGAAGAATGACCTTTGGAGGTTATAGCGTGGACTGGCGAGTGTGGGCAATTCGAGGAGCAGTGACGGTACCAGAAAATACCGAGGGGGCCATTCGAGAGGCGGTAACAGAGCTGGTAGACGCGCTGGAAGAGCGCAACCGGCTTGACCCCAGCTACATCATTAGCGCCACCTTTTCGGTTACCCGCGATCTGGATGCGGTGTTTCCAGCCGCGATCGCCCGTCAGCGCCCCCAGTGGGACAACGTCGCCCTGCTGGATGTGCAGCACATGCACGTCGAAGGCAGCCTGCCCTGCTGCATCCGCATCCTCATGCACGTGCAGCTGCCCGTGCTCCACGGCAAGGTGCAGCACGTCTACCTGCGCGGGGCCCGCGATTTGCGCCCCGACCTGGTGGTAACGGGCTAAAGAATTTGTGGGGCGGTAGGGGCATAGCATGTATGCCCCTACCGCCCCAACCAGGGGTCAATGCCGCTTCAGGCGAATGCCCAAGAACAGGTCGTAGAGAAAGCCAAAGAAATCTTTCATCTGCAGCAGCCCCAGAGACTGAGGCGACCCTTTCTCGTCGAGCAGGGGCCGCATTACCTCGTACGT
Organism: Nodosilinea sp. AN01ver1; assembly: GCF_050565655.1. Classification (NCBI taxonomy): domain Bacteria; kingdom Bacillati; phylum Cyanobacteriota; class Cyanophyceae; order Nodosilineales; family Nodosilineaceae; genus Nodosilinea; species Nodosilinea sp. AN01ver1. The sequence goes on from NZ_JBNXVS010000027.1 coordinate 48,098, forward strand.
GGGCTTGTACTTGTACCAGGGCACCGAGGGCCACAGGTGGTGAACCAGGTGATAGTTCTGACCCATGATCAGCAGATTGAGAATGGGGCTGGGGTAGACGCGGGCATTTTTCCAGCGATCGCGGTCTTCAAAGGGCCGGTGGGGCAGGTAGTCAAAAAATAGCCCCAGGGCAATGCCCACCACCAGGGCAGGCGAAAACCAGTAGTTGAACAGATAGCCCAAAAAGTCGAATCGACAGGCCATATACACCAGCAGACCCACCGCGAAACGGCCTAAGAACCACTCCAATAGCTCCCAGTTGCGCCACAGCCGACGCTTAAAAAAATAGATTTCGTGGTAGAAAAAGCGGGCCGCAATCAGCCATAGGGGGCCGCCGGTCGAGACAAAGTGGTCAGGGTCGTTTTCAGGGTCGTTGACGTGGGCGTGGTGCTGCAGGTGCACCCGCGTAAAGACCGGAAACGAAAACCCCAAAATCAGGGCGCTGCCGTGCCCCAGCAGGGCGTTGACCACCCGGTTGCGGTGGGCCGAATTGTGGCTGGCATCGTGAATGACTGTCCCTGCCAGGTGCAGAGATAGAACATTCATCAAAAAAACGCACCAGTTGATCCAGTGCCAGCAAAAATAGCCCACCGTAGACAGACTCATAAGCCCAACGGAGGCTATAAACATGAGGCTGTTAAGGCTCAGCCCACCCTCAGTTTTTAATAACTCAGGGGGTACTGTTTTTCGAATCGTCAGGGGCTCAGCTGCCGCCGACATGTTGCATCGCTCCTACACCAGTGTCTTCGGTAGTATACGTTACGACGCATAAACAATAAAGTTTTGTGACGTCGCTTAATGACTCAAGGTTCCACCACGCGTGCCGAGGGCGATGGAGGACGCTAGTAACCCTAGGCCGTGGCAGGTGGTTCATCTTCGGTGAAAACGCTGAAATTCTTGCTGGTTTTGGGGTTAGGCGTAAAGCCCCACGGCATTCGTGCTACTATCCCTGTGCTTTACAGCTACCAACCGACGGGCCTGAGTAAGTGTCCTGAGCGGTAGCATTTTATTCTCAGTAGAGGTCGTTTATGCCCCTGCGCAACGCTGTCCGCCGCACCAAAATTGTTGCCACCATCGGCCCCGCCACTCAAGATGCCGATGTCCTCCGGGCACTGATCGAAGCTGGGGCCACCACTCTGCGGCTCAACTTTTCCCACGGCAGCCACGACGACCACCAGCGCAGCATTCGCCTGATTCGCCAAATTTCCTTTGAACTCAACCAGCCCGTTGGCATCCTTCAAGACCTGCAGGGGCCCAAAATTCGGCTGGGTAAGTTTGAGCACGGCTCGATTGTGCTGGCCAAGGGCGACCCCTTCGTGCTGACCAGCGAGATCATTGTGGGCAACCAGGAGCGAGCCTGCGTTACCTACGACAAGCTGGCCCTGGAGGTGCCCGCTGGGGCCACCATTCTGCTGGATGACGGCAAGGTTGAGATGCAGGTGGAATCGGTCGATTTAGAGGCCCAGGAGCTGCACTGCCGCGTGGTCGTGGGCGGCGTTCTGTCCAACAACAAGGGGGTCAACTTTCCGGGGGTGTATCTCTCGGTGAAGGCGCTCACCGACAAGGACCGCGAAGACCTGCTGTTTGGCCTCAACCAGGGGGTTGACTGGGTGGCGCTGAGCTTTGTGCGCAACCCCCAGGATGTGCTGGAAATTAAAGAAATTATCAGCGCCGCCGGGAAGAACGTGCCGGTGATCGTCAAGATCGAAAAGCACGAGGCGATCGAGCAGATGGAGGCGATTTTGTCGCTCTCTGACGGGGTGATGGTGGCTCGGGGCGACCTGGGGGTAGAGCTGCCCGCCGAGGAGGTGCCGATTCTGCAAAAGCGACTGATTGCCATGTCTAACGCCCTGGGTATTCCGGTGATTACCGCCACCCAGATGCTCGACAGCATGGTGTCTAACCCCCGCCCCACCCGCGCCGAGGTCTCTGACATTGCCAATGCCATTCTCGACGGCACCGATGCGGTGATGCTCTCTAACGAGACTGCCGTGGGCAAGTTTCCGGTAGAGGCCGTGGCGACGATGGCAAAGGTGGCGGTATCTACTGAGCAGGAGGGGCTGACGCTGGGCGATCGCAAGGTTAGCGGCAGCGGTGCCCGCTCAATTCCCAACGCTATTAGCCAGGCGGTGGGCCGCATTGCCGCTCAGCTCAATGCGGCAGCCGTGATGACGCTGACTAAATCGGGGGCCACCGCTCGCAACGTATCGAAGTATCGCCCCGAGACGCCAATTCTAGCGGTAACACCCCACGTACACGTGGCCCGCCAGCTGCAGCTGGTGTGGGGGGTGCGGCCGCTGCTGGTGCTCGACCTACCCTCCAGCACGCAGACCTTTCAGGCGGCCATGGGGGTCGCCCAGGAAAAGCACCTGCTCAACGACGGCGACCTGGTGGTGCTGACCGCAGGCACCCTGCAGGGCGTATCAGGCTCCACCGACCTGATTAAGGTAGATGTCGTCACCGCCGTTGTGGGGCGCGGCGTTGGCATTGGCGAAGCTTCGGTGAGTGGGCGAGCGCGAGTGGCCCGCAACAGCCTGGAGGTCAACGACTTTAACGACGGTGAAATTTTGGTGGTGCCCCGCACCAGCGCCGACTTCGTTGAGGTGATTCGCCGGGCCGGGGGCATTGTCACCGAGGAGGAAAGCCCCACCAGCCACGCGGCGGTGATCGGCCTACGGCTGGGGGTGCCGGTGATTGTGGGAGTTAAAAACGCCACCGAAATTATCCGCGACGGCAGCATTCTCACCCTCGATACCCGGCGGGGCCTGATCTACTCGGGAGCACTGGGCCCGGTCAAAAACGAGCCGGCGATGAGTTTGTAGCTCGACAATGCTGACTGGCATTGTCAACCTTCCATAACAAAAGGCTCCGATGACATGACACCGGAGCCTTTTGTTATGGTGAGTTATGGCAACGGAGTACTAAAATGCACTCCAACTTAACCTACTTATAAAGCTCAGTAGACAGGCGGAGTGCCAGAATACCAGGCAATAGAGCTATGGCCAGGGCAATAAAAATCTGGGTGTCTGAAAGGGGCATAAAAAATACTCCTCAAAGCTGAGTGAATAACGCTTAGAAAGACGCTGGGTCTAGACCGATTGTTAACTAAGATGGGATCTTCCGCGAGGTGGGTGAGCCTAACTGTTACAGAGCTTAATGGGAACTTAGCCGGGCAGGGCTAGGGTTTCTGAATCTGGAGCTTAGCTCTAGTAGGCTGCTAGGCTGAGGGGTCACAGCCACTGCCATCTCCATCTTCTCGGTGTGCTAGCGATGCTTGATATGGATACAACTCAACCCGTGCGCGGTAACTTTGAGCGGCAGCTGCTGCGGGTGCAGCGCGACCTGCTGCGCATGGGAGCCCTGGTCGAGAACTCTTGCGTGCTGGCCCGGGAGGCCCTATGCGATCGCAACCTGGATGCCGCCCAGCGCCTGCACCGCCACGACAAGCAAATCGACCAGTTCTACCGCCAGATCGAGGTGGACTGCATGCATCTGTTCACGCTGCAGGCCCAGCCCGAGGCCGAAGACCTGCGGCGAATTGGGGCCTTTATGCAGCTGGTGCGCGACCTGGAGCGCATCGGCGACTACGCCGAAGACCTGGGCGAAGTCGCGATCAAACTTTTTCCCTACCCGGTACACCCGCTGATGGGGCGAGTGCAGACTATGCTCGATCGCTGTCGGTCAATGGTGGCCATGTGCCTGCTGGCCCTGTCTGACCTCGATGCCGAAAGCGGCCTGGAGATTAAGCAAAAAGACGACGCGATCGACACCGACTACGATGAACTCTACGCACTGCTGGCCCACCAGACCAACCTGATGGGGTCGGTCGAGCCCACGGTGCTGCTGGTGCTCGCCATTCGCTATATGGAGCGAATTGCCGACCACGCCACCAATATTGGCAAGCGGGTGGCCTACATTGTCACGGGCGAGCGAACGTAAGACGGGGTACGAAGTATACGGTTTAAGGTCTAGGGATGGCCTTGTGCCCTGTACCTTGCGCCCTCTTTACAAAACGTTGCCTACCATTGACAAAAAGATTTGACAGCGGTCCATTTCCTGAGAAACTGTAGGGGTAGCCTGTTCCCCGTCGCTCCTGTTGCCCTTTGCTAAAGGGGGCTAGCCCTCACTGCAGGCCTGGCCTGGGGTTGTGGTTGCCATCAGCCGGGTTCATCTGCGGCTGTAGCGGTTACACTTGGGCGTTGGCGGTTCCAGGCGGCTGTCTTCTCGGCCAGAGCTGGAGGCCAAAGCCAGGGCATTAGGATCTGAAACCTTGCTTTAAGCCAACGAATCGAGGTCGGTTTCAGCTACAACGTCACCCCCGGCTGCGGCGCTGCCTCGTTACCACAGGCAGTCTGCTAGGGCTTCCCTTTCGCTCTAAACCAGGAAGCTAAACCGGGTCGAGGCCCTGAGCCAGCCCAGGGCACCCAGTCATGAATAGTTTTAGGAATCAGTCGCTACATGGAACTCTCGATCGCGGCCCTACTGGCCAGCTTCGCCAAAGACAAGACCCATACCCTCAAAGGTTTGGAGAAAAAGCTGCACTGCAATGACGATGCCAGCCAGCGCGACCTGCAAATTGCCGTCGATGCCCTGGAGCGCTTGGGGGTGCTGGTCAAGGAGCGGGGCAAGTACCGCCGCAACCTGGCCGAAGACGTGATTGAGGGCAAGCTGCGCTGCTCCAGCAAGGGCTTTTGCTTTGCCATTCAAGACGAAGAGGGGGCCGACGATATCTACGTGCGCGAGAGCCAGCTGAATACGGCCTGGAACGGCGATCGCGTGCTGGTCAAGGTAACCAAAGAGGGCAGCCGCCGCCGCAGCCCCGAGGGCGAAGTGCAGCTCATTCTAGAGCGGGCCAACGCCTCGGTGCTGGCCCGAGTCAAGCAGGAGGACGACGAGTACCGGGCGGTGCCCCTCGACGATCGCCTGCTGTTTGAGCTGGCCCTAATCGAAAACGGTGGCAACCTGGCCGAGGCGGTCGATCAGCTGGCCCATGTCGAAATTGTGCGCTATCCCCTGGGGCAGCACCCGCCCCAGGGCCGAGTGGCCCAAATTTTGGGCAGCGATGCCGAAGCCGCCGCCGACATCGACATTGTCTACTGCAAGCACGACCTGCCCCGCGCCTTCTCCGACGCCGTGCTGAACGAGGCCCAGAATCTGCCCACCCGCGTGCTCAAGGCCGATACCAAAGATCGCGTTGATCTGCGTGAGGCGCTGACGGTGGCGATCGACGGCCCCAACGCTCAGGTGATCGACGATGCCCTCAGCCTGGAGCGCACCAAGTCTGGCCAGTGGCGGCTGGGCATTCACATTGCCGACATTTCGCACTACGTGCCCGCCCACTCGGCGATCGACCACGAGGCCTGCAAACGCGGCACCTCGGTCTACCTGGGCGACGAGGTGATCCCGATGCTGCCGCCGCCCCTGTCTGGCCCCCTGGGGTCGCTGCTGGCGGGCAAAGATCGCCTCGCCATTTCCGTGCTGGTCACCCTCGACGACACGGGCGCGGTGCTGGAATACGAGGTGCAGCCCACCGTGGTCGTCGTCGACCACCAAATCTCCTATCAAGAAGCTCAGGCGGTGCTGGAGCGCGACAACTCAGAGCTGATTCAGAGCCTCGGCATTAAGCCCAAGGCTCTCAAGGCTCTGGAGCCCGTCTACGACCTGATGGACAACCTGCTCTACCTGAGCCAGGCGATCAAGCGGCAGCGGCTGCACCGCGGTTCCTTTGAGCTCAATTTGCCCGAGTACGACTTCCCTGCCGACGCGGGCGAGCCCCTGGCCCACTACCGATCGCCCAAGTTCCAGTACGACGACGAGGGGCTGCTGGGGGTGATGGTGACCGCCATCAGCCTGCCCTCGCGGCAGATTGTCACCGAGTGCATGCTGCTGGCCAACCAGCTGATTGCGCAGCAGCTCAAGGCTCTGGGCGTGCCCGCCATCTACCGGCTGCACCGCGCCCCCGACGCCAGCGACGTACAGGAGCTGGTAAAGCTAGCTGAAAACATGGAGATTCAGCTCACCCTTGACGACGAGGCCGCACCCCAGCCTAAAGACTACCAGCGGTTTGTGGAGCAGTTTGCGGCATCTGAGGCCGAAAAAATTCTCACCTATCTGCTGCTTGAAACCATCCAGCCCGCCTTCTACAGCACCCACGCCGACCTGCACTTTGGGCTCGCCCTCACCGATGGCTACACCCACTTCACCTCGCCGTCGCGGCGTTACGCCGATTTATTGGTGCACCGCATTCTCCACGCGGTCTTTGAGTCGGGCCGCGATCGCCGCTCTACCCGCTCCAAAGACCCCGCCAACCTGCGCCACAGCTCCTGCCACGGCCAGGTCAACTGGAACGTGCTGCCTCCCGACATTCAGCACGAGCTAGAGGACGACCTGCCTCGCATCGCCATTCACCTGACCGAGCGCGAGCGCCTGGCCCAGGAGGCCGAGTCGGACCTGGAGGGGTTAAAGAAAGCCGAGTTTATGCGATCGCATACGGGCGAAGTCTTCCACGGCCTGATTACCGGCGTGCAGTCCTACGGCTTTTTTGTCGAAATCGAAGAGCTGCTGGTCGAAGGTCTGGTTCACGTCAGCTCGCTCAAAGACGACTGGTACGAGTACCGCGCCCGCCAGCAAAAGCTCGTGGGCCGCAAAAACCGCCAGCAGTACCGTCTGGGTGACAAAGTCGATGTGCAGGTCAAGAGCGTGGATTACTACCGCCAGCAAATCGACCTCGTCGCCGTTGGCGGCGGCAGCCAGGCTCCCGAAGACGAAGACAACAACTACAGCGAAGACGACAACGGCGAACCCATCAACCGCGATGACAGCGGGCGGGATGAGAGTGAGTAGAGGGTGGAGAGATGAGGAGATGAGGACGGAGGGGCGCACGGCGGTGCGCCCGTACGGGGAGCTAAGAAGTGAGGAAGTAAGGAAACAGGGCGAGATAGCCTTGGCATGAGAGGCTGGTTAGGATAGTAGAGGGCGATCGCACTGGAAGCGATCGAGGTTTTAATCCTCCTTATCGTCCTCATCTCCTCATCTCCTCACCGTCCTCATCCCCTCACCAGTCACCCCCACAATGCCCTCACCCGCAACCCTCGCCTCCGCCCGTCCCCTGATCGTGGGCGTTACCGGGGCATCGGGGCTGATCTACGCCGTCCACACTCTCAAACACGTACTGAACGCCGACGGGGTGGTGGATCTGGTGGCCTCTAAGGCGTCGCAGATGGTGTGGCAGGCCGAGTCGAGCATTCATATGCCCCTCGACCCCGACAAGCAAGAGCAATTTTGGCGCGACCAGGCGGGAGTACCGACGGCGGGCAAGCTGCGCTGCCACCCCTGGGGCGACGTGGGGGCGACCATTGCCAGCGGCTCGTACCGGGCGGCTGGCATGGTGGTGATACCGTGCAGCATGAGCACCGTGGGGCGGCTGGCGGCGGGGCTCAGTTCTGACCTGCTGGAGCGGGCTGCCGATGTGCAGCTCAAGGAAGGCCGCAAGCTGGTGGTGGTGCCGCGCGAAACGCCCTTTAGCCTGATTCACCTGCGCAACCTGACCACCCTGGCCGAGGCCGGAGCGCGAATTGTGCCCGCCATTCCGGCCTGGTATCACCAGCCTCAGACCATTGATGACCTGGTCGATTTTGTGGTGGCCCGCGCTCTCGACCAGTTAGACATCGACTGCGTACCCCTCAACCGCTGGCAGGGGCATTTGCCCCACGAGTCACGATAGGATGGGCAAGATGGCGTTGTAGGGCTAGATATGGCTACCGTACGTCTGATTGTAGTGGTGCTGGTGCTGGGATTGGTGGTGCTGCTGGGAGTGCAAAACCTGGCCCCGGCGCTGCCGCTGGTATTTTTTGGCGGCAGTACCCAGGCGTTGCCTTTGGGCATTTGGCTGGCGGGGGCGGTACTGCTGGGCGCTCTGACCACGCTGGTGATGACGGCGCTGCTGGGCTCGGCAGGAGGCAGCCGCCGCAGCCGATCGAACGCCTACAAATATCGTCCCCAGTCATTCTATGAACCAACGGGCTATGAACCAACGGGTTCGGCCTCGGGGCCAGGGGTGTCGGCGGCAGCCAGCCGGGCCGCTAGCGATCGCCCCAACCAGCCCCCTTACACCAACCCCGCCTCTAGATCCGCTGGTGCGGGGCGCTCGCCCGCTTCCCCCAGCGATCGCCCCCAGGGTGACCCAGCCGACGACGACCCCAGCTGGCGAGCCTGGACCAACCTGCGATCGCCCGCCCAGATGAATGATTGGGAATCGCTCAGCCGCGCTTCCCAGCCCGAAACCTCTTCGCCCGCCTCAGGCACGCCTTTGGGTGCAGCCTCGGGCATTATCGATGGCGTCACCACCTGGTTTAGCAGCAGCAAGCAGCGCGCCAAACAGCAGCAGCGGGTTGACGAGTCGCTGCGCGAGCTAGACGACGACTGGGGCGGCCTCGAAGATCAACCCTACAACACTCCAGGGGTAAGCCCAGTACAAGACAGCCTGGACGAGATCAGCCAGGGCTGGGAGCAGGGCCAAACTAGACCCAGCCGTGACCCTGGCCGCGACTTCGAAGCCGCTCAAGCCCCCCGTCGGGTCTATCAGGATGGGTCGCTGTACTCCTACAGCTATCGCGATGATGACGACTCCCCTGCACCCAGCGGCCAGGTAGACAACATCTACGCCCCGCCCGACGATATTGGCGGTTACGGCGACCCAGACCATAGCTATGCTGGCTCGGGTTCTGAGTATGCCTCAGAGACGGTCTATGGTTTCTCCCCTGACGAGGCCTATAGCGCAGACCTCGATGATGACGGCACCCCCCTCGGCGACCCTGAAATGGCCGAAGACGGCGTAGTCGATGCCGACTACCGGGTCATTGTGCCCCCCTACAGCGCCGCCGCCGAAGCCGCCGCCACCTCAACCTGGGCTAACGACAGAGACAATAAGGGCAACAGCGAAGGCAGCCAGAACGGCGACGACGACTGGGACGCCGCCGACGATGCCCTCACCCCCTAACGCCCACACTCACCCACCCACCCATCTACTCACCCCCTCCCTCCCCCGACCATGACCCTGACCGATCGCCTCAACGGCATCAACCTCTACCTCATCGGCATGATGGGTGCTGGCAAAAGCAGCACCGGAGCCGCCCTGGCTCAAACTCTGGGCTACCAGTTTTTTGACACCGATGCCGTGGTCGAGGCCGCTGCGGGGCAGCCTGTCACCGATATTTTTGCGGCCCAGGGCGAGGCCGCCTTTCGTCAGCTCGAAACTAAGGTACTGGCAGAACTGTCGGCCTACCGTCGCCTGGTGGTTGCCACCGGAGGCGGCATTGTTACCCAGCAGCACAACTGGAGCTACCTGCACCACGGCATTGTGGTGTGGCTAGACGCACCTCCGACCGTGCTGCAAGAGCGCCTGAGCGGAGATACAGACCGCCCGCTGTTGCAGGGGCAGGACTTGGCAACGAAGCTGACCACGCTGCTGGCCGAGCGGCAACCCCTCTACACCCAGGCCGATGTGCGGGTGAGCGTAGGCGCTGAAGACGATGTGGCGGCGATCGCCGCCCGCACCCTGGCCCTAATTGACCAAAGAATTCGTTCTGAAGCTGATTCTGCCGTGCTCAATTGATACACTACTGGCAATCTGCATCGGGTTAAGCTTAGGAGCTGGAGGTGACCTATGCACACTCCGCACCTGGGCAAAAATCCAGGTTTATGCCCCGCTACCCCCATCTCCAGCACTATGGCTCAGTCTTCTCCTTCGCAAACGGTCAACGAGGCCGAGGCCACCAGGGTTCGCATTCTCAGCGAGGCCCTGCCCTACATTCAGCAGTTTCGGGGCCGCACGGTGGTGGTCAAGTACGGCGGCGCGGCGATGAAAGATGGCAGCCTCAAGGCCGACGTGATCCGCGACATTGTGTTTATGGCCTGCGTGGGCATTCGCCCGGTGGTGGTGCACGGCGGCGGCCCCGAGATCAACATCTGGCTGGGCAAGCTGGGCATTGAGCCGCAGTTCAAAGACGGCCTGCGGGTGACCGATGCCCCCACTATGGACGTGGTGGAAATGGTGCTGGTGGGCCGAGTCAACAAAGAACTGGTGTCGCTGATCAACCAGGCGGGCGGCAAGGCCGTGGGCCTCTGCGGCGTAGACGGCAATTTAATTACCGCCCGCCCCCAGGGGGCCGAAGGGGTGGGGTTTGTGGGCGAAGTCAGCGGCATCGACTCGGGGCTGCTGAAGTCGCTGGTGGAGGCGGGCTACATCCCGATCGTGTCGAGCGTGGCTAGCGATGAGACGGGCCAGGCCTACAACATCAACGCCGACACGGTTGCGGGCGAAATTGCCGCCGCCCTGGGGGCCGAAAAGCTGATTTTGCTCACCGATACCAAGGGCATTCTGAAAGACTATAAGGACCCCTCTACCCTGCTGCCCAAGCTCGATATTCAGCAGGCCCGCCAGCTGATCGAAAGCGGCGTGGTGGCCGGCGGCATGATTCCAAAGGTGAACTGCTGCGTGCGATCGCTGGCCCAAGGCGTTGGCGCAGCCCACATTCTCGATGGCCGCATCCCCCACGCCCTGCTGCTGGAGATTTTCAGCGACCTGGGCATTGGCTCGATGATCGTAGCCTCTGAGTTTCGGAGCTAGGGTGCAAGGTTTCAGGTTTAGGGTTCAAGGCCGGTCCTGAACCCTAAACCTTGAACCCTAAACTTCCCCAAACACGTCACCCTTGGATTGGCAGCCACTTAAGAATCGGAGGGCCAGTTAAAGCCACGGGTGCGCAAAATGTGTCGCCCCCGCTGGCGAGCCAGCTTTTGCAGGTCGATGCTGCGATCGGTTTCGTCGACAATTTCACCGGTCAGCACCTCCAGCACATCTTCGAGGGTGACTACCCCCGATACGCCGCCGTACTCATCCACCACCACGGCCAGGTGCTCGCGGGCGGTTTGAAAGTCTTGCAGCAGCTTGTCGGCTCGTTCGGTTTCGGCCACAAAGCGCACTGGGCGAGCCACCTGGCCGAGCAGCTGGTGGCCCTGGCCGCGAATCAGGGCGGTGAGCACCTCGTTTTTGAGCACCAGGCCCACGATGCGATCGATGTCGTTGTCGCTAATTAGAATGCGGCTGTGCTGGGAGTTGAGAATTTGGGCCTCGGCCTCGGCAATGGTTAAATTGCCAGACAGATGGGTGACCGCCACGCGCGGTGTCATGATATCGACCGATTTCATGTCGTTGAGGCGAAACACCCGGCGAATCATCTCGGCCTCGTCGGCTTCGATGATGCCCTCCTGGTGGCCAATGGTGGCCAGCAGCTTGATTTCGGCCTCGTCGGTGCTGGGGCGATCGCCCTGGCTGGTAAAGGGCGACGTCACTTTTTCCAGCAGCAGCACGATGGGCGTAAACAGCCAGGTAACCCACTGCACTGGTATCGCCAGGGTGAGCGCCAGGGGAACGGCGTAGCGCTCGCCCAAAATTTTGGGAAAAATTTCGCCAAACAAAATTACCAGCAGGGTCAATACCCCCGTAAACACCCCCAGCAGAGCGTCGTTAAACACGTTGGCGGCGATGCCCCCAATCAGCACGCTGCCGACAATATTGAACAGGTTATTGAGAATAACAATGGTGGCAATCGGGCGGTTGATCTTTTGGCGAATCGCTAAAAGCGCCAGGGCGGCAGGCTTTTTGGTCTCGGCCAGCTGCCGGGCCTTGAGCACGGGCACCGAGAGCAGCGAGGCCTCGCTGCCCGAGCATAGGGCAGAACCAATGAGCATAATTAGAATGGCGATCGCAAGATTCAGCATGGGAGGGTTGGGGACGAACGAAATCGGCAAGAGGGACGCTGTTATGATTCATCTACTATGATCCATTAGCGAGATGAATCACCATCTCGTTACCCAGTTGAGTGTGGCCTTGGCAGAGTGCTTCAGGCTGGGCTGAACTGAGACCGTCTCGAGATCACTCTGGCCCTGATCGTTCGCCTGAAAACACCCAATGAGCGACACTATTCTTAACGTTAAGCATCTCACTGTTCACTTTGAGGTCGACAACCAGCAGATTCAGGCCGTCAACGACATTTCGTTTCAGGTAAAACGAGGGCAAACCCTCGGCATTGTCGGCGAATCGGGCTCGGGCAAGTCGGTGACCTCGCTAGCGGTAATGGGGCTGGTGCCCAGCCCGCCGGGCAAGGTGGTCAACGGCGAAATCTGGTTTGACAATGGCACAGGCAGCCCCGTTGACCTCTGCACCCTGAGCGAAACCCAGCTCCAGGGCTATCGCGGTGGCCAGGTGTCGATGATTTTTCAGGAGCCGATGAGCTCGCTGAATCCGGTGTATACGATTGGCTTTCAGATGGTGGAGGCGATTCGCCAGCACCAGGATATTTCTAAAGCAGAGGCCTGTCAGCAGGCGATCGCACGGCTGCAGGAGGTGCAGCTGCTGCCCTCTGACAGCGAACTGGCGGCTACCGTCAAAGCCGAAAAGCCCCGCCTCGACGACCTATCGCTCAAAGAAGAAGTCGAGCGCCGTCAGCAGGCCATTCTCGATCGCTACCCGCACGAGCTGTCGGGGGGTCAAATTCAGCGGGTGATGATCGCCATGGCGATCTCCTGCAACCCCGACCTGCTGATTGCCGACGAACCGACTACGGCGCTGGATGTAACGGTGCAGGCCACCATTCTCGACCTGCTGCGCGAGCTGCGCGATCGCCGGGGCATGTCGCTGATTTTCATTACCCACGACCTGGGCATTATCGCCGAGATCGCCGACCAGGTGGCGGTCATGTACCAGGGCCAGATTGTCGAAGCAGGGCCGGTGTGGGACATTTTTGCCCAGCCCCAGCACCCTTATACCAAGGGACTGCTGGCCTGCCGCCCCCAGCCCAACCAGCGGCTGCGACTGCTGCCCACCGTGACCGACTTTATGACCACTGAGCTGGCCGCGCCCAACGGCAGCCAGCCCGGCGCTGCCCTGCGCGCGCGCACCCTCGATGCCGAGGCCCAGGCTCGCTTTGCCCCCTGGACCGATGCCGAGCTAGCCGCTCGCGCCGAAACCCTGGCCGCCAACGGGCCTCTGCTGGCGGTCGAGAACCTGCGGGTCGGCTACCCGGTGCGGGGCGTGTTTGGCAAAACCCACCGCCACGTCATGGCCGTGCAGGATGTGTCGTTTCAGATTCAAAAGGGCGAGACCTTTGGCCTGGTGGGCGAGTCGGGCTGCGGCAAAACCACCCTGGGTCGCGCCCTGCTGCGGCTGGTGCCCACCCTGGGCGGCAAGATCTGGTTTGAGGGCCGCGACGTGCTGAGCTTGGGCTCCTCACAGCTCAGGCAGCTCAGGCGAGATATGCAGATTGTCTTTCAGGATCCCTACAGCTCTTTAGATCCGAGGATGAGTATTGGGGCGGCGATCGCCGAACCGCTCAAAATTCACGGCGTGATCAAGAGCAGGCGCAACCAGCAGGAGCGCGTTGCCTACCTGCTCGATCGCGTCGGGCTGCCCACCACCTGCATCAACCGCTACCCCCACGAGTTTTCGGGCGGCCAGCGCCAGCGGGTGTGCATCGCCCGCGCCCTGGCCCTCAACCCCAAGTTCATCATCTGCGATGAGTCGGTATCGGCGCTGGATGTGTCGGTGCAGGCCCAGGTGCTCAACCTGCTGAAAGAACTCCAGGCCGAGTTTGACCTCACCTATATCTTCATTTCCCACGACCTGGCGGTGGTGAAGTTTATGAGCGATCGCATTATGGTGATGAACCAGGGCCGCATCGAAGAAGTTGGCCCCGCCGAGCAGATCTACCGCCAGCCCCAGACCCCCTACACCCAAGACCTGATCAAGGCGATTCCGGTGGGTAGCCTCGATCGCATTCAGGAGCTGCAGCGCGATCGGGCTACGGTAACATAGTCACAATCACTTTAGGCATTCCCAGTCTTCTTCTGCAACGACGGGGCTAACGATGTCGCCTAGAGTTTTACCTTTGCCCGCGATCGCGCTGGAAGCCACACGCTGAGTCAGATCAGTCGTAGTGTCTTCTAGGATGGTGATAATAACTCGCGCCGAGCCGATCTGAGGCGGCTCTGAGAGCCACTTCAACTGTCCGTCTTTGTAGATGGCTTCATAACTTCGTAGCATGGCATTTCTCTTTAGAGAAGCAATGCTTCGACGCTAGCACGATTTACGAGCTACCCTGCGGAGCGTATAACATACAGAGTTCTTCTAGTCAGCTCCATCCAGAGAGGCTGCTTCAATAAAAATTCGGGTTACATCTTGATGGGTAGTGCGAATGCTCTTTTCTATACGGCGTACCGCCGCTTCGATCTCATCGGCAGAGAGATGATCGCGAAATTCGATATTCATTGCCAGCATGATCTCCCTAGGCCCTAAGTGCAGGGTAATCGGTGGCCCCATGTCAGAGACGGCCTGGTCAGCCTTGACGAGGGTTTTGATGCTGTCTCGCACCGCTACAGAAGCGCTTTCTCCCATCAGTAGACTCTTAGTTTCGATGACCAACAGCGTGGCGACTACGATGAGCAATAGCCCAATCAGAATGGAAGCAACGCCGTCATAAACAGCATTGTCGAACATCTGGGTGAGCACAATTCCGCCAAAGGCAATGGCAAGGCCGACCAGCGCCGCGGCATCTTCCACAATGACAATAAACGAGCTGGGGTCTTTACTGTCGCGAATGGCCTGCCACAAGCTAACCTCAGCTTTGCGGGGATAGTTTTTGTTAAACTCTCGAATAGACACGGCTAGGGCTAAGCTTTCAAACAAGGCAGCGGCAGCCAGCACGATATAGCTAACCAAGGCATGGTTGCCAACTTCAGGGTGTTGAAAGCTATGCCACCCCTCATACATCGACACGCCGCCCCCCAGAGCAAAAATCAGCACTGCAACCATCAGCGACCAAAAATACAGTTCTTGCCCATGCCCCAGGGGAAATTGTTCGTCTGGCGGAGCCTCGCTTTGCTTGAGGCCGTAGAGCAGCAGCAGCTCGTTAACCGAATCGACCACAGAGTGGATGCCCTCCGACAGCATGGCCGAGCTGCCGCTGATGGCAGCCCCGACAAATTTGGCAACGCCAATGGCGATATTGGCTCCCAATGCAGCATAGATTGAAACTTTCGATTCACCACCAGCCATGGTCGTCTTCTCATACACTCTCGACCCATTGTAGGAGCCTGCCCAGCTCAGCCAGAGGCTGTGGTGAGTTTTGATGGGGATGACTTTGACCAAAAAGTAATTGCTTTAGGTCTGATGACTATGCCGCTCCACGATGCTGCATCGGTTTTTGTTGGGGTAGGCCAGAATAGGAGGCAACCTGCCCCCGCTACTGCCCCCATGACTCAAACCCCGCCTCCAGGCCCTAACGCGCCGTTGAATGAGCGACTAGCTGAACTTTTGCTTAAAGCGATCGCGGCTGGGGGCTTTACCGCAGGTTGGGCAAACGCCTTTTGGCAACTGATCAAAGACGATGGCAGCATTCCTAAAGCGATCGCCTCAGCGGTGATTGGCCTGGGCATTGCCTACGGCACTACGCTGCTCAAACCCATCGACTCTGGCAATCGGCGACGGCTAGAGCAGGCGGGGCAAGCTCTGGACAAGACTATTGACCGCAAAACCGAGCAAGTTACGACCCACCTCAGCGGTTTTGAAGACTGGTATTTGCAATGTCAGGCATGGGATTGTCAGTCGTACCGCCCTGAGGGTGTGCCTCAGCAAGAGGGAATTTTCACCCCCATGCTGGAAGAGGTCTTTGTGCCCCTGGCTCTGGATCTCAGCGGCACATTACCCGGCTTTAAGGCAGCAGCAGAATCGTTCAATCCTCAAGAGCTAGAACGAGCGACCAACCTCAACATCTGGCACTTTTTACGCCAGGCTGAACAAACGCGCGCCTTTCGTCAGTTAGTAATTCTCGCCTGGGGTGGCTACGGCAAAACCACCTTGCTGAAGCACATCGCCTACTTATACAGCACCAAGCAGCACGGTCGTCACAATGTTAGAAAGCGAATTCCGGTGTTGCTAGTGCTGCGTAAGCATCGCGATCTGTTGGCCAGTGAGAACGCGCCTGATTTGCCAACGCTTATTGCCGAACACCACATTCCCAGCCTGCCAAAAGAAGGCAAAAACATGCCTGTACCCGCCAACTGGGCAACGGACATGCTGAGCCGGGGTGAGGGAGTAATTATGCTCGATGGATTTGACGAAGTTGCTAAAGAGCAACGCCCCGCTGTAGCGGACTGGATTAATGCTCAAATGCGCCGCTATGGCAACTCGGTGTTTATCGTCACCTCGCGGCCCAAAGCCTATCGCGACCAGGATGCTGCCCACCGATTAGAACTCTCGACCGCTCTTTGGGTACGCGACTTTGATGCCAGCCAGCGGCGCGATTTTGTCACCCGCTGGTACCAGTGCCAGGAACGCTACGCCCACGGCGGCAGAGCCACCCCCGATGTGGTCAAGCTGGCCAATGACAACGCCCAAGACCTGCTGCGCCAGATTGAAGCTCGCCAGGAGCTAAAAGACCTGGCCAAAAACCCGCTGCTGCTAAATATGATCGTCACCTTTCATCGGCGATATCCAGGGGCACGGCTGCCCCAGCGGCGGGTAGAGCTGTACAAAGAAATTTGCCAACTGCAATTACGCGATCGCCCTCGCGCCCGCCAGCTCGACACGCTGCTGACCCAGTGTGAGGCTCAGACCGTGCTGCAAATGCTGGCCCTACACATGATGCAACAGCGAATCGAACGCATTGCCCAATATGACATGCGCCAAATTTTGACCTACTGCCTGGCGCAACAGGATGAACCCATTAACGCTGTCGAGTTCCTTGACCAGGTAGTGCAAATTAGCGAACTGATAGTGCAGCAGGAAGACGAGTACGAGTTTGCCCACCTGAGCTTTCAAGAATATTTAGCTGCTGCCGAAATTGCCCGTACTCAAAAAGAGAACCTATTGTATGACCGCTTTGAAGACGATTGGTGGAAGCCAACAACTTTGCTCTACGCTGCCCAGGTCAACCCTGCTTGGTTGCTAGGAAAGATGGTTGAGCAGGGCGCTTACGATTTGGCCTACAGTTGCTACCAAGACACAACAAAGCGGCTCAACCCAGCACTAGAAGAAGAGCTTAAAAGATTGAGGCAAACCGTAGTCACTGCTCGCTATCAGCAGCTAGAGCAGTGTTTAAAGAACGGCCAGTGGAAAGAGGCAGATGAGGAAACCTATCGCCTGATGATTACTACGGTGGGTAAAGAAGAAGGGCAGTATTTCGAGCTAGATGAGTTATTGAACTTTCCCTGTGAGGAGCTTTTGGCGATTGATGGACTATGGGTGCAGTATAGCCAGGGCAAGTTTGGCTTTAGTGTGCAGAAAGAGATTTATTTGTCAAAAGAGGTTGGCGGTATCGCCGACGGAATGTACTACAAGGATACTTTTGAAAGATTTGGAGATAAAGTAGGCTGGCGCGAAAAAGCCGTATGGGAATTTTGTATACAATACGACATAACTGCCCCTGATGGACACCTACCTTATGTTGGTTGTGGTGGTGGTATTGGTGATGGCATTTATGGGCTTGCAGTGGAAGTTCTTTCCTGTCGTTTTGAAGCTTGCAAGCTTTAGCAAATAAGCGCTTTAGCTCAATCCAAAAAAATATTTCAGCCCTCCTCTGCACGGAAAATCAGGGCGCTCCAACGAGCTTAGGGTGCATTCGTGAAGCAATGCGCCACAACTCACCAATTGAAAAAGCCCGTTATGCGTGAGCGGTGCATTGCGGCCAAAGGGGAAATCGCCTCGATGCAAAATGAGGTGTTGGCCGCGAATGCACCCTACGGGTCTTGACTAAGGCATCAAACCCAAAAAACGGAGGAAATCAAGTTTCACGTGGGCGTTATTTGATTAGCAAGCTCCATCCATAAGTAACGTTATAACGAAATCAAGTTTCGCTTAAGCGTTACTTAACTATCGCACTCCATAGATAAGTAACGTTATGGCAAAATTAAGTTTTCTTCTAGCGTTACTTATGAATGGCCTGCCGTAATCAAGTAACGCGGTTTAGTAATCAAGTTTCGTACTCAAGTTACTCGATTCGTCCCTTGGGTTGGCTGATGCTCCAGGGTGCTAGTCGCCCACCCTCTCTGCATTGATCGAACGGATGTAGCCGCGATCGCAGATACTGTAGCTGGGATCTCTACGATTGGTGTTGCTTTAGGCGTTGGGCCAAAAGGCAGTCTTCAAAGCTAAAGGCTTCATCATCAAGCAAGCTTGCAAGAGCCATTTCAATTACAGCTTCGAGAGAGCAGTCTAGCTCAGACGCTTTTTGGTCTAGCCCTTCTCTAACGTAATCGGGCAGATAACCAACCAGCTGATGAATTGCTTCAGGCGGCAGATGTTGTGTAAAGACAGTCTGAGTCATAGCGCTCTGGGAATTTTGACATTGTAGGGCGGGTTCGAGGCTTGTAAAATCAAGGTTTCTAGCTCATATGATAACCCTGGCCTTTGCCACTCGTTGACGATAACGTACGCGATTCTGACATCATTAGGATCGTAGCGGTCAAGCCAGCCCCAGAGAAAGACCTTGTGACCACCGCGCAGCCTGTCCCGTAGATTTTTGGCTTTGCCGACGTAGAGCAGTTCTTGAGTTCGATGACGAAAAGCATACAGCCCAATGCGACTGGGGATGGTCTCGAAGTCGCGGCTGAGAGGTTGACAATCTTCGAAAGGAGTAAATGCGAGAGTATCCAGTATTTCTCGGGCTTCTTGCTGAATTTGACTGGTCATTAAGGTTGAGGGGCAACGGGGCGATCGCTGTAGAGAATAGTAGTCTCTTGCTGGCCTTTGGCTAAAAATTTTTAACACGGCATAGATGTAGAGCTGTTGCAGCCAATGATTTTGCCAATGCAACTTCGAAGCAACCTACCGCAAATTCTGGCACAGCGATCGCGCCATCTAGCCGTGCCCGTGGCTACCCTGGGGTAGCTTTGCACACCGAGATCACTCGCCATGAAACGCGCCCTTGCCCTTGCCCTTGCGCCCCTTTGCCTGGGTCTTGCCGCTACCCTACCGCTGCCGAGCCTCAACGGCTGCTCGATGCTGGCCTGGGCGCAGGACACCCGCACCTACGGCAGCGATGGCAGCGACGGCCGCAGCGGCAGGTCGGGGCGCGACGGCACCGCCGGGGCCAGTCAAACCGCGATCGCCGATGGCACCCCCGCCAGCTTTAGCCTCACCGGCAGCGATGGCGAAGATGGCGAGGCGGGCGAAGACGGCTATCGGCCCCGCTGCGGTGGACAGCCCCGCAACGTGAGCTACAACCTGCAAGCCCCCGACGGTGGCGATGGCGGCAACGGTGGACAGGGCGGCAGCGGTGGGGCGGGCGGCGATCTGACGGTGTACTTTGGCGATCGCGCCGCCCTGCGACAGCTCTCAGTAAACGCCAGCGGGGGCCGCTTTGGGCGCGGCGGGCGGGGCGGCAGCGGTACCCTGGGCTGCCGCTGCGACAGGCGCGATTGGGAGATTCAAACCTGCACGGGCACCCCTGGCCAGGCCGGCTACAGCTGCCGCAATACCCGCTACACCTGCCGCGATGGCCGCAGCGGTAGCAACGGTGCCTTTGGCCGCGACGGTGCCCCCGGTGCCGATGGGCAACTGTGGATTGTCAACCAGCTAGAGCCATTGCAGCCCGAGACCCCAGCGGCATCCGTAGGGCTGTCAACGTTGGCCAGCCAGCCGGTGCAGCTCTCGCGCAACCTGTGGGCCGAGCGCGGCGGGGCTAACGCTCTGCTGGCTCCCGGCTCCCGCGTCAACGACATTTATAAGGAGTACACCGGGCGCGTGGAGGGCACCGTCAGCCTTGACTGGCAGGCCCCCAGACCGCTGGGCACCTTTGCCGGGGGCGATGTGCGCACCGAAATTCAGCCCGATGGGTCGCTGGCGGCGACCTTTCCCGACAGTCTGTGGGCCGACTACACTACCCGCCGCGAGGGCGACCAGATGGTGATCACCGTGACCAATGCGGTGCGGGCCAGCGATGTCACCCGCCTGGCTCTGGGGACGGTGCAGGGCAGCGGCGCAAACCTCTCAGCCGCCGTGCTCGATTTGGCCAGCGAGTCAGAGTATCTCAATACTCAGTTTCGTCTCACGCTGAGGACCACCCGCGACGACCCCAGGGACAACCGCCGCCCCCGCTACGTCACCGTTTACGACGATGTGTTGCCCACCGAACTGGTTAGTCTGACCGGCAACCGCTTTGAGCTGGCCCTGGGACGGCTGCCCATCGATCGCGGCCCTCTGACCCGTGGCACCTACGCCCAGCTTGAGATAACCGCCGTGCGATCGCTGGGCGACAACCGGGCGGAGCAGACCATGTCGTGGCAGGGGCAGTTTTAGGGCGCAGACGGCAGCAGCGGAAGTAGTTTCTGGCTTTCTATAGACGCAGTTTCGCGAAATCTCTGTAAAGCTTTTGAGAAAGGGAGGCGATCGCCATGGATTGGCGATTCGCGTCGCTCGCTTTTGGCTATAGTATCGGGCGAGTAAAATCGTCGCCGAGCAAATACAGGGCCAAGCAAACATATAGGTTTAAGGGTATGACTATCTCCTTTGGTCGTCATCTGTGCGGCAACGCGGCGATCGCCACACAGCAGGAATGGTTGATCACCAACGGGCTGGGCAGCTACGGCTGCGGCACGGTGTCGGGGGTGCTCACCCGCCACTACCACGGGCTGCTGGTGGCAGCGCTCAAACCGCCGGTCGAGCGCACGCTGCTGGTCACCAAGGTGAATGAAACCGCCACCTACTTAGGCCAAAGCTATGCCCTCTACTGCGATCGCTGGGCCGATGGTGCCATCACTCCCCACGGCTACCTGCACCTGGAGTCGTTTCGGCTGGAGGGCACAATTCCGATCTGGGTCTATGCGATCGCCGACGCCCGCCTCGAAAAGCGCGTCTGGATGGAGCCAGGGGCCAATACCACCTACGTGCGCTACACCCTCAGCCGCGCCAGCGCCCCGGTGCACCTCGACCTCAAGGTGCTGGTCAACCATCGCCTGCACCACCACAGCACCCAGGGCGAGGGCTGGCAAATGGCGATCGAACCCTGCCCCCACGGACTGCGCCTTCAGGCTAAAGACAACGCCCAGCCTTTCTATCTGCTGAGCGAAACCGCCCCCGCCAGCCCCGCCCACACCTGGTACAACGGCTACGCCCTAGCGGTTGAGGCCTACCGGGGCATCGACCCCTACGACGACCATCTGCACGCCGCCACCTTTAGCCCCACCCTGGGCCAGGGCCAGTCGTTTACGCTGGTGGCCACCACCGAGGCCGAGGCCGATTGCTCCGGGCAAAGCGCCCTGCTGCGCCGCCTGGCCTACGAGCAGCACCTGATCAGCCAGGGCAAAGCGGCCCAGCCCGACGACCAGCCCCCGACTTGGGTAAACCAGCTGGTGCTGGCCGCCGATCAGTTTATCGTCAACCGGGCGATCGCTGGCCTGGGCGTAGATACCGACCCCGCCGACTTCGGCGACTCCCTAAATTCCCCCAGTCCAGAAACCGCTGCCACCCCCGCTCATCCCCAGGGTGAGACCGCCGAGAGTACCGATAGCCATCAGTCAACGCCCCTAATCATCGGCAAAACCGTGATCGCAGGCTACCCCTGGTTTGGCGACTGGGGCCGCGATACCATGATCGCCCTGCCGGGGCTCACCTTTACCACCGGACGCCCGACCCTGGCCCGGCTGATTTTGCAGACCTTTGCCCGCTTCCTCAATCAGGGCATGCTGCCCAACGCCTTCCCGGAGGATGGCCAAGCTCCCTACTACAACACCGTAGATGCCACCCTCTGGTACTTTGAGGCCCTGCGCGCCTACCACCAGGCCACCGCCGACACCGCCTTAATCAAAGACCTCTTTCCCAGATTGCAGGAGGTCATCGACTGGCACTGCAAAGGCACCCGCCACAGCATTCAGGTCGACCCCGCCGATGGCCTGCTGTCAGCAGGAGAACCCGGCGTGCAGCTCACCTGGATGGATGCCAAAGCGGGCGACTGGGTCGTCACCCCCCGCATCGGCAAGCCGGTGGAAGTCAACGCCCTGTGGTACAACGCCCTGCTGGTGATGGCCGAATTTGCCCGCCTGCTGGGTCAGCCTGCGGAGAACTACCAGACGATGGCCGCCCAAACCCACCAGGGCTTTCAGCGCTTTTGGAATCCTGATCTGGGCCACTGCTACGACGTGCTCGACGGCCCCGACGGCGCAGACCCGGCCCTGCGCCCCAACCAGATTTTCGCCGTCTCCCTGCCCGATGCAGCCCTGGGCGAACCCTGCCTGAGCTCCGACCAGCAGCGGGCGGTAGTCGATGTGGTAGCCCAGCGACTGCTGACCTCCCACGGGCTGCGATCGCTCGACCCCGACCACACCAGCTACGAAGGCATCTACGGCGGCGACCTGATTCAGCGCGACGGCGCTTACCACCAGGGCACCGTGTGGAGCTGGCTGATTGGCCCCTTTGTGCAGGCCCACTGGCGGGTCTACCAGGATGCCGACCTGGCCCACAGCTTTTTAGACCCGCTGATTCACCACCTGCACGGCGGCGGCTGCCTGGGCACCGTCAGCGAAATTTTTGACGGTGACGTGCCAATGGAGCCGCGTGGGGCCTTTGCCCAGGCCTGGTCAGTAGCCGAGGTGCTGCGGGTCAGCGCCCTGCTGCGCCCCCGGCTCAAAGAATAGGTCAATGCCCATTGCCAATCTTTAGATTAGGCAATACTGCAAACAACGGGGCTGGCGGGATTCGAACCCACGACCTGCCGCTTAGGAGGCGACTATTCCAGTAGCCTAAAAGCCTATTAATCAAGGGGTTAGCTAGCCTGACTGAATCTGCTTCCCTAAATCTTCCCTAATGGCTGAGGACTTGGATTCGGTTTAGAAAGAATCTACCTAAGTCTATTACTTAGATGTTGAAGATAACTTCAACCAACCTTCACCAGAATTCGGGTGGTGTGCCTGAGCCATTGAATTCGCTGAGATTCCCATAATATGGGCACTCTCTAAAAAATTTTTATCCCATGAGTGACCCGAATTCGGCACAGCCTGATCCCATATACCAGAATTCTACCCAGGCCATAGTTGAGCACCAGATTCGACCCGATGACCTGATGGCAGAGCTGGGGATCAAGAAAGATGCTTACTACAGCTACCTGAAGCACCTCGACATCAAGGCCCAGAAAGACGGCAGTGGCAAAGCTTACCTGGAGCCACAGCAAGCCGACCGCATCCGAGCCCTACGATCGCACGTTCTAGCCACCGGCAAGATCGACGGCTTTGAGGAAACGGCTCTAGCCACGGCTGAAGAATCGGGCTTGGGCGACACTCCCCCCTGGACTGGCCCTACCCCAGAGGCAGACACCCCTGACCTGGAGCGACTAATCCGCCAGGCCCAGGAACTCGCCGCTCACAATATGGCGATGGGCGACCTGGTAGTGGCGCAGCTGGCTCAGCAGATGACCTTTGACGACCTCGCTCCCGACCTTCAAGGAAAAGTGACGGAGGTAAGGGAAGCGACCCGCCCAAAAGCGAACCCCGCCGAGATCGCCAGCCGGATCCTAGGCCAGTGGCGCAGCCAGCGGGGAGCAGCAGCGTAAGGACTTTAACCAAACCTTTGACCACCCGCGACGGCAGCGCCCTGGTGGTGGAGTTCAGAGAGGACGACATTTCTCAGATGGTCAGCTCTTTAGTGAAGGGGCAGTCTCTTCTGGTGCTTGGGGAATCAGGCAGCGGCAAAAGTGTTCTGGGGATAGAGATTGCCAAACGCCTGGGCAGTGACTACCAGATAGCGATCGCCTCCTACTCCGGCAGCGCCAAACAAACCCTGATCGCCATCGCTGAAGCCTTAGGGGTGCCCACCGAAACCTGTGATGAGCGGCCCAAGCCTCTCACCGCCGACCAGCTACGGGTCGAAATCGCCAAGGACATGAACTGCGGTAGACGACTGCTGATTGCTGACGATGCCCACCGCTGGCCCGCCAGCCTGCGCTACTGGATGGAAGAACTGCTGAGGGGGAAAGGTCTGCTGCTGCTGCTGGCGGATCGGCCCCCAGCGCGGGATGTCTTTCTGAAGCTGCCTCGCATGGAGTTGGATCCACTTACCCCCGACCAGATCCGCACCATCATGTATGCCGAGGCCACCGCTCAGGGTATGGCCATCAACCCCACCAAGTTCGCTGACCTTCAGCAACGAGTCGGCGGCAACCCGGCCCTGGCCAAGCGGGTGGTGCATGAGGAACTACTGGGGATTGGGGAAGAGATGAGCACAGACCACCGGCAGTACATCGACGGTACTCCCTTCCTGATTGCTGGCCTCAGCGCGATCGGAATCGTGAGATTCATCGGCATTGGTCTGGGCGACAAAGCACTCTACATCGTGGGCGGGGTGGCCACCCTCTTGGCCCTAACGTTACGCACGTTGTTCTACTCGCTCAATCGGAAGAGTACGAGGTTAGGGAAATGAACATCCGAGGTATTTGGGGGGATGAATCTGGCCAGCTAGCCCAAGACCAATGGGTCATCGTTTGGCAAGTGAACCTGGTTGGGCTGGAGTTTTACTGTACCTGCCAGGTGAAGGACTTGGGCGACCTAGAGCCAGAAGAGTGTGTTTTGGAGATGATGGAGGTGCAGCCATGATGAGTGTGACCCATGCTGCCCTGGCGATCGCCGCCACAGCCATCTCGATTGGCACCGCCGACCCCTACGTGCTGACCACCGCCGCAATTGCATCCCAATTGCCCGACATCGATACCACAGAAAGCTTCTCAGGTCGCCTGATTTGGCCCCTGACCAACTTTCTAGAGCAGCGCTTTCCCCATCGGTCGCTGACCCATTCCTTCATGGCTACGGCCATTGTGACTGGGCTGGCGGCTCCCCTACTATGGATCCAATGGCAATTCTTCCTGGCAATAGTAGTGGGCTACTTCGTCGGCTGGTTTGCCGATGCCTTCACCAAGTCAGGTGTGGAAGCGTTCTATCCTAACCCCGCCCGCCTGGTGATACCAGGCAACCCCAGAGCACGACTCGACACGCGATCGCCTGCTGAGTATTGGGTACTGGCCACTGCCGTTTTTCTTACCATCGTCAGCATCAATCTGACCAGCGCCGGGGGACTCTCTGAAACCGTTGCCCGCACGTTCTTTAACGACACGGCCACCGCCGCTGACTTGTTTCACAAGCATGGAGCGACCCAGCGTGTCTTTGTCACAGTAGAAGGGATCCACACGTACACCCGGCAGTCAGTCAGCGGCACCTATGAGGTTTTGGAGGCCAGCACCAGCGATGTAATTGCTGAGAACGTAGCTACCAGTCAGATTTACAAAATCGGCAAAGGATCCGACGCCCAGATCCGTCCCAATCGGGTCAAGGTCAACCTAGGGGATCCAGTCAATGTGTCAGCTCAAATGTTTAACCTGCAGGAGGTCGGGGTCATGGAGTGGTTGGCGACTGTTCCCCAGAACGCCTACATCAGCGGCAGCTTGATGCTTGATGATCTGGACGAAGCACCACCCCCCAGCAGCCTCGAAACCTACCCCACGATAAGACTGTCCACTGGACGGATTGAACTACAAAATGCCCACCCCCACGAGATTTCAGCCCTGCTGCGGGAATTCTGGATCTTGCAGGGCAGTGTCCTTGTGAAAGTGAAAGCATGACAAACCCCACTCCCCACCGTGAAGGCCCACCACTACAAGCTTTCATCGGTCTAGGGAGTGTTCTGGGGATAATGGGACTGATTTGGATTACGCGGGCAGAGCCTACCCAGGGACAGGCCCCAGCGATCCAGCCGCCACAGCCGCAACTCATCACCACGCCCCCGGTTAGCACTCAGCCCCGAGTCCTTACCTTTACGCTGAGCCTGAGTGAGCCTGACGACCTGAAAGTGCGGCAGGGGGATTATGTCGCCACTGGCGATATCCTGGCTGACCGCACCCGCGAGAGAAGCGCTCTCCAGGTACAGCTACAAAAGACCCAGATCTCACTTCAGCGGATCCAGGCTCAGCAGGTACTCGACCCACCCCAGCCGCTGCCCGTGCCTCCGGTATCGGGCTTGCCCCCGGTCTACTACGGCACTCAAGAGGCAGCGATCGCTCAGGTTGAAGACAGCATCGACCTTCAGAAGCGAAAGATTGACCTGCTGACCACGATGAAGCCCTCAGAGGTGCCCCCGGCCATGCGCGAGCATGAGGACCGCATCCTGGAGAAGCTGTACCAGGATCTGGAGCTGGCCAAAGCTGAACTGAGTCAGGCCCAGGAGAAGCGGGCCTTTCAGGAGTATGAATACTCTCTGGCAATGGCGCGACGGGCAGAGGAAGCCAATCAACAGCGGCTTATGCACTCCCAACAGCTCCAGCAGGCCGAGCAGCAGCGCCGGGAGAAGGCATTCCAAGAGGCGCAGCTGCAGGCCCAGGTAGAAGACATCAACGCCAAACTTATCGACCTATCGACGGTCAGGAGCCCCTATGCAGGAACGATTCGCCGGGTTAAGTGGCTGGGGCAGTCGGACAACCGCCTCTCCGTTGAAATTACGCTGTCTGTTGGCGGTGGCCCTAACCCTGATACCTCTACTATCCAACCCCTCTCTGTCCCTGGCCCAGTCAGCCCCTGATGAGGTCTATGAGGAAGAGGAAGTCTTTGAGGAAGAACCCCTTGAGGAGGAAGTCTTTGAAGAGGAACCCCTTGAGGAAGAATCCCTTGAGGAGGACAGTGAAGAACCTGTTGACGTTGAAGATCCCAGCCTGCCGCTAATCTCTCACCCTGACGAGTTCTACCAGCTCGACGACAACCCTCTCAATCCCCTGGGCGACAACCTCGATCTGTTGATCCAAACCCAGATCAATGAAGATCTGTGGACGGCGATGATGGGCGACCTGCCCTGCCTGGAGCCAACCACCGAGTGCATCAGCGAACTTCAGACGATGGCGGTGGAGAACAACCTCACTTTAGCCATCATTCAGGAGCGCATTGACGGCATTGACCAGCGCATCGAAGAGGCCCGCAGCCGCAACCAAACCGCTGTTTGGATGGATTCATTCGAGCCGCTGATGTCTCGCTACCTGACCTATGAGCAGGTGATGGTCAATGGCCAACCCCAACAGCGGGGATTCTTCGACCGCCTACTCTCGGCTTTCAGTAACCCCCTCAATGCCATCAACGAAGCTTTGGGCCTGATTGGCATTCCCCTGATTCGTGGCGTGACCCAGACCAATGCCAGGGCTCAGCAGACGGCGATCG
The DNA here is from genome assembly GCF_050565655.1 of Nodosilinea sp. AN01ver1. Classification (NCBI taxonomy): domain Bacteria; kingdom Bacillati; phylum Cyanobacteriota; class Cyanophyceae; order Nodosilineales; family Nodosilineaceae; genus Nodosilinea; species Nodosilinea sp. AN01ver1. The sequence goes on from NZ_JBNXVS010000027.1 coordinate 75,368, forward strand.
CCATCAGTGACCTCCAGGTAAAAGTGGCTCAGATCGAGCAGGAGAAACGCAAAATCGCTGAGACTCTTCGGGAGCAGGTTGCCCTTGAAGTGCTGGAGTTCGATGCCACCCGGCGCGAGTTCCAGATCTCTCAGGAGGTGGCCCGCCGCGCCACAGTACAGCACAGGCTGCTGGAGATTGACTACCGCTTCAGCGACCAGATCGACAGTGTCACATACCTGGGCCATCTGTCACAGTTAGATAGGCAGAAGGCCGATACCTACCGCGCTTGGGCCAGGTTGAGAACTCGCTTGGCCCGAATTCAGATGATGGTCTTGGGGATTGAAGAATAGGAAATAAAATTTTAGATACTAAATTATGAGCTAACACCAATTAAAACCGAGCCTATAGCTACTACATCCTTACAGGTCAGGAGTTTCAGCCCTTTATTGAGTACATCCTCATGAAGGATTTTTACAATTAAATCTTCTGCCCACTCCTTAAGTGTCAATATTTTTAATGATGTTTTAAAGATATTTTCGACTTAATAAATACTAAGATCCCATGAATAGGGTGTTGGTAAGCGAAAAATGAGTGAGTCACAAGATGGATTAAATAAGATCACAGGCGAGGGTTCAGGTGAAGAGGCTTCAGTCGGTATAAGTAAAATTTGGAAAACAACAAGGTTCTTACTTGTTTTCGTAATTCTCCCAGTTGTAACAGCTTTTAACACCATTAGAGTAGAAATACTCGATCGAGAAGTTGACCTGGTGAGATATTTCCAAAAGGAAATCAAAGACTCACTTGAGCAGCTTTCAGGTTCAGATCCCGAAAAGTCAAGGGTTGCTCTAGCGTCTCTATATTCACTTGCAAATGATTACGACAAAAAAAGGGTCCTGATTTCAATTGCGTCATCGCGTGACAGCGATGACTTGGATGAAGCCATCTCCTATCTCATCCTGTCAGAAGATTCAAAAGAAAGAAACAAACTTATTGATAATAACCCATCCCTAAGAGAGGCATCAAGACGGATTGAAGCCAAATGGGTAGTAGATAACTATCAAGCTTTAGAGGGGGTTGAATCCAATGCAGATATTCGCCCACAGGTCACGAATGGAGGTACTCAGCTTCTTAGCTTATTCTCTAGCAACGCCTTGGAAGGATGGATGCTTCTTGGACGTTTTTCAGAAACTGCTAGTCGAGAAATTGATATAAATGGAAGGATGAATTTGTCCTTGCAAAAGGAAGAAGCCAGTAAATTCAGCTTCAATCCAGAAGGGGCCATAATTGATAAACTTAATGTAAATGAATTACAAGACTCTTATGCAGAGATTGTCTCTCCTATCTATATTAGGCAATCTCCTCCTGGAATTGGATATGACTTGCCTTCAATAGCCGCAAGTTCAAATACTTCAATAGTAGGAGTCCTGTGCCAAGGCTCTGAAGTAAAAATTCTTGACTATAAGCCAATTAAGCCTAGACAGGGAAACTATGCACTTTGGGGAAAAGTGATTGTTACTAAATCTAGGCCCTGCTACAGTCCCGGTGATGGAGAAGTTATAGAGCAGGAATGAGGCTGACTGTCATAGTTTATATTTTACGAAAAAGCAAACCTCGGCCCGCAGAGCATGGTCGAGGCCGAGAAGCTTTATGACTTAGATTCAAATGATGGTCTTGGGCGTTGAGTAGCCTAAAACGTAATCCCGTTAGGTGGGTTAACCATCCAGGGCGGTACTAAGCAGGATGGGATTTGGGGCAGATAGTCGCTAAATATTTCATCGTATCTATCATCCATAACGGTGACACCACGTTCGCTGCCCTCAAACCAATGGCCAAAGTTTGATGCTCGCCAGTCTCCAGGAAATCGAATAGTAGGTGGTCCAGATGTGGCACCAAAGGAAGCTTTGCCCTCTACGTTGTCACCGGAGATGGGGTAGTTACCGTCGGCGGCGCGAAGCCAGTAGCTGGCATTGCGAGTAAAACTCCACGATGAGACAACAATATTGCCGTTATACCCAAAGCAAAAGCTGGCAGTTGCAGGAATAGTGAACCCCGCACCCGCCGACCTGGGCAAGTCATTCCCACCCCAAGGCCCATCAGGGAATCCATCACTGTCGCGATCATCGGGAATACCATCGCCGGTAGAGTCATCCACCCGACCATCCTGGTTAAAGTCATGACTTGTAGGGTTGTAGGTCGCTAACGTGAAATCATTCATGCTGGGGGAGCCAGAACCCCCGTCAGAGCCGCCCCCGGAGTTCTCTCCAGAGTCACCCCCTGAGTTTCCATCAGTCCCGCCAGGGCCGCTAGAGCCGCCCCCTGAACCACTAGATCCCCCAGAGTCACCCCCCGGCGTTCCACCACCATCTGAACCGTCGCCATCACCAGAGCCGCCCCCAGTAGAACCACCCCCAGTAGAACCGCCGCCAGATCCACCCCCAGTAGAACCGGTAGCAGCAGCGATCGCACTCGGGATAGACCGGGCCGCTTCGACCACGGCAGCAGCGACCTCACTGCCCGCGATCGCCTCAGCAAAGATGTCTGTCCAGGGCTGGGGCAGGTAAAGAGCACTGCGATAGCACTCTAGGGGCGTCGTCTGAGGGATTTGGTTGATCTGAAATTCGGCATAGGTCGAGGCCGAGGTGGTGGGCAGCAGAATGCTCTGGTTGAAGTTGATCGTGTCTGTCTCGCGCACGCGCAGGATGCCACAGGCGTTGACGCGCCGAGTCAGGATGCGAAGCTGACCAGGATAGGTAACGGTGTAGCGGGTGTCGGGCTGTTTGCCAACGATTACCAGGTCGCCGCTCGATGTCCTGAAGTGGTTGGGGCGTTCTTCATCGAGGGCGTAGGAACCATCTGCCTTGGGCCGACAGTTGGGCCTGATCTGCTGGGGTACATTGGCGGGGTTGATCACGGCTCCATCCACCTGAACTGTGGCGATCGGGTAGTTGGCTGAACTGGTGATGACCAGCAGGCCACACTTAGTTGAGGTGAGGTTTCGGCTGGGAGGGGTATCAAGGCCGATCCTCACCTGGGCATTGGGTTCAAGCTTATAAACGGAAATAGCCCCGTCGCCATCGCGGTACACATGGCCTTGGGCGGCCATCAGGGGAGCGGCTAGCAATGCCAATAGGGGAATTGAGAGGGAGAGTTTCATAATAAAAAAGCCTCTCCGTAGAGAGGCCGGTTTGGAGTGAATGTGAGGAGACGAAAGTTACTACCAGCTAGCGGGGTTATAGAGCTGACCACTACGGCATAGGGGCTCTGGAGTGGCGGTGGGCAGCGTGTTGATGTCGTAGGATATGCCCCCGATCTCAAACGCTTGGTTGGCAGCATCCTCCCAAGGGATCGTGCTGGTACCGCTGATGGCCACAAACCCGCAGGCGTTAGCGGTCACGTTACGGGTGCGGCCCCCAGAGTAGACTGCCTCATAGACCGTGTTGGGAGTCTTGACGACCACCACCTCCCCGGCCCCAGTCTTGAAGTTTGCGGCCCGTGCCTCTTCCAGGTTGCCATCCACACAGCGGGGCAGTAGTTGGGTTGGTAATGAGGCTTGGTCAACAGCCATGCCATCGACCGATACCAGGTCTGTTAAGACGTTCGAGGGGCTATCCCGCAGCACCACCAGGCCGCAGGCGTTGGCCGTCACCCGCCGAGATGAAGTGGCATTGGGATAGGTCATCGTCAGCCGTTCACCAGGAGTGCGGTTGGCCACAATCACCTGGGGGGTGCCGTTGGAGCGCATCACTTTATAGACGGTATTGCCGCTATAGGTTTGAGCCATGGAAAGGGGTGCAAACAGCCCAGCACCAATTAAGCCAGCACCAGCGATCGCCAGAAATTTACGCTTTTTCATGTCAGTCAGCCGAGGAATCTACGAGAGAGGACAAAAGGGAACACTGGTATAACCGTACTTTTTCAGAGCGGTTGCCAACGTCCGGCACACTATGGGATTGCGTCTATGAAAACTGTGAATTTGCGGTCTGTTTGGCAACTTTCCTAAGTACTCTCACGGGAGGGAGTTCAGTAATGGGGATGGCCATATGGATGGTTCTGGTCAGAGCCGAGAGGCTATGGTGGGCGTGCGGGAGGGGAACCAGTAAAAGAGAAACGTGGGCTGGATAGTATCAGCGTATTAAGTCAGGAGGGGCCGACGATGACTACTCCCAACAACTCAACCCCAGAACGTATTGTCCGGTTTACTGTTGACATGCCGGAATCCTTGCATGAGCAGCTGTCTCAAAAAGCGACCCAGTGGAATCGGAAGAAGGCTTACCTGGTGAGGTTGGCGATCGCGCAGGCGCTGAAAGACCTGGATGATGATGCAGTAATTGGGTAGTACAGTTCAGCATCCTTAAGTCCGTAAACAGGGCAAAAAGTGCTGATCAACAGACATAAACCCATATCTCAATATTAAGAAGCATTAAGGATGATTCCGTCGTCTTGCTGGGCATCCTGTTTGTAGCAGATAAAAGAAGCCTTAATTTAATGTCACTTTGAAGCTTCTGTAAACGCTCTGATGCTGTATCTCTGTCATGCAGTAATCGCGTTACATATGCTTAAGAGAGTTGTGTTCCTGAAGATTCATAAAAGTCCAATTAATCACTAAAGCCTGCCAAACCTTCTAGATTATTTTTCTCGGCTTAGCTTTAAGTCGTGGAATATTGTGTTTATTTTTTATGCTGAATACTTCTACGCCAGGGCCATTTCATTCTCAAGGAAGGCTGAAGATGCTAGAGTTTCAGGCTGATTCATCTTTTCCTTAGGCTCTATGCATCTTTCTCCTCCATCCCCTGCTACGGTTCCCCAAACCCACCCCGAGT
>NZ_JBNXVS010000028.1:0-78938 GCF_050565655.1 Nodosilinea sp. AN01ver1
CGGGTCACCGCTTGCGCGATACCGCGCTTTAAGCTCGTCGGCTGAAAAATGAGGTTCGAGATGGAGGGGTCTAGGCATTCCCTAATCCTACACCATTTCAGGGGTAGCCAAGTCGGATTTAGTATAAAGCCTCTAGCCTAAAGCCAGCATCGCCTCAGCCGTGAGCGGCCAGGCTGGGAAGGTTGGCGATTCGACCACCATTTCCCCCGTAAAAACGACCTCGTTATAGCCCTGGGCCGTCAGGCTCAGCACCGTCACCTGCTCCACCACCGGGTCGAGAATCCAATATTCACCAATGCCGCGCCACTCATACTGATTGCGCTTTTCAAAGTAGTCGCGGCGGTGATTTTCTGCCCCTGGGCTCACCACTTCTACGACCAGCAGCGGGGGGGCCATCTCTAGCGTAATGGCCGCCTGCCCCAGCGATCGCATCTGCTCGGGGTGCTCAGGCCGCAAAACCGTGAGGTCGGGATAGCGGTTTTTGGGCTGCCCCGGCATGGCGATCGCTAAGCCCTGAAGCCGAATCTGTCGCATGTCCACCACAGCCTTTAGAGCTTCGTACAGTCTCAAAGCTCGAAACAGATTGTCGTCAGACTCTGGCGGCATCTCAACTAATTTCCCGTAGGTAAGTTCGTAGTAGCCGTCGGCTGTCTCAGCGTGGGTGAGAAAGTCGTCAAAGGTTTTGAGCTGGGGGTGAGCCTGTACCATCGCGATCGCTTTCTACAGATGCCACTATTTTACCGATTGAGCCCTGTGTGCCGTGATCCCGCTGGGCAGGTGCCTAGCGGGTCTACGACTATGAGCACTGGAGCGCGATCGGAGTAGATCCGACGCGGTGCCCAGAAAGAACCTAGGCCTCCGCCTATAGCGACGCCGTTACCGCATCGCGCTGAGGATGAATCGCCTTTTCACCCTGCAGTGCGGCGTACAGCCGATTGAGGGCGTGCAGGTAGGCGTGGGCCGAGGCCACCACAATGTCGGTATTGGCGGCGTGGCCCGAAAACACCCGGTCTTCATGGCGCACGCGGATGGTGACCTCGCCCAGGGCATCGATGCCCGCCGTCACCGACTGCACCGAGAACTCAATCAGCTCGTTGGGGATATCCACCACCCGGTTGATCGCCTTGTAGACCGCATCCACTGGCCCCGTGCCGATCGCCGCATCCATCAGCTCCTCGCCGTCGGGCGTGCGCAGGGTGACGGTGGCGGTAGGCTTGGCGCTGTCGCCGCAGGAGACCTGCACCAGCCCCAGGTGGAAGTGTTCGGGGGCCTGCTGGGTTTCGTCGTTGACGATCGATTCAATATCCCAGTCGGTGATTTCTTTTTTCTTGTCGGCCAGTTCTTTGAAGCGCAAAAAGGCGCGGTTGAGGGCCTGATCATCCAGCTCGTAGCCCAGCTCGCGCAGGCGGGTGCCAAAGGCATTGCGGCCCGAGTGCTTGCCCAGCACAATCTGGTTGTCGGTGAGGCCAATGGAGGTGGCATCCATGATCTCGTAGGTGAGCTTGTTTTTGAGCACGCCATCTTGGTGAATGCCCGACTCGTGGGCAAAGGCGTTGGCCCCTACGATCGCTTTGTTGGGCTGTACAAACATGCCGGTCAGGTTGGAGACCAGGCGCGAGGTCTTGTAGATCTGGCGGGTGTCGATATTGGTCAGCGGCTCCTCCGAGTCGGCGGGGCGACCGAGGAAGGGGTTGTAGAAGCTGCGGCGCACGTGCATGGCCATCACCAACTCTTCGAGGGCGGCGTTGCCCGCCCGCTCGCCGATGCCGTTGATGGTGCATTCGAGCTGGCGCGCGCCGTTCTTGACCGCCTCAAGAAAGTTGGCCACCGCCAGGCCCAGGTCGTTGTGGCCGTGGACGGAAATTACCGCCTGGTCGATATTCGGCACGTTTTCTTTAATGCCGCGAATCAGGCCGCCAAACTCCGACGGCGTCAGGTAGCCCACAGTGTCAGGGATATTGACGGTGGTGGCCCCGGCTGCGATCGCAGCCTCCAGCACCTGGTACAAAAACTCGGGGTCAGAGCGGCCCGCATCCTCCGGCGAAAACTCCACATCGTCGGTGAAGGTCTTGGCGTAGGCCACCATCTCGGGGGCGATCGCCAGCACCTCTTCCCGGCTCTTGCGCAGCTTGTACTGCATGTGAATATCCGAGGTGGCGATAAAGGTATGAATGCGGCCCCTGGCGGCGGGTTTGATCGCCTCGCCGGCCCGCTCGATGTCGCCCCTGGTGGCGCGGGCCAGGCCGCAGATGGTGGGGCCGGTTTCTGTGCCAACTTCCCGCGCAATTCGCTGCACCGCCTCAAAGTCGCCGGGGCTGGCAAAGGGGAAGCCAGCCTCAATGATGTCAACCCCCAGCCGGGCCAGCTGCCGTGCAATCACCAGCTTCTCTTCGACATTCAGAGTCGCGCCCGGCGACTGCTCGCCGTCGCGCAGGGTGGTGTCGAAGATGAGAATGCGATCGGGGCTGGGCGGGTTGCTCATGGTGACTCCCACAGAGTAGACAACGAGGGTGCTAGATCGAGATTAGGACCTTTCTCAGACGATGACTACCCGAGGCGGATTCAGCGCTGAAGTCGGCCCAATAAATGTATCGGTTCTCACCATTCTACCCGCCTCAAGTCGGATTCGCTACGACTTAGGCCGGGGTATTTGAGCGATCGCTGACACTACCCATCCTGTGCCTGACCTCGGCTGCGCTCGGCCAGCTGGAGCAAAATCGTTTCGTGCACCTGGCGGGTAATGGGGTAAAACCGGGTCAGCGCGATCGCCGCCAGCAGCAGCACCATCGGCACCGGGCCAATAAACACGCGGATGGCCAGCAGGGCCTGGTCAGACTGCTGGGTGGCCTCGCTGACAAAGCCCGAAAATTGCAGCGCCAGGCTGACCAAAAACAGGCCCAGGGCCAGGCCCACCTTTTGCAGCAGGGTCATAAAGGCGTAGAAAATGCCCTCGCGCCGCTGGCCGGTTTTGAGTTCGTCGAGTTCGATCACATCGGGCAGCATGGCCCAGGGCACCACGTAGGCCGTGGCCACCCCAAAGCTAATCACAATGCACAGCAGATACAGAAACGCCACCTGCCCCGGCTGCACAAAGAACAGGGCAATCTGGGCAATAATCCAGACGCCAATGCCGATGTAAAACACCTCCTGCTTGCCCAGGCGGCGGCTGAGGTAGTTCACCACCACCATCATCACAATGGCGGTACCCTGCACCAGCAGCGCCGCCAAAAAGTACGAGTCTAGCCCCATCCAAAAGGTGGCGTAGAAGGGAATAATGCTGGCGGTCATCTGCAGGGCCAGCCAGGCAAACAGGTAAATGCCCACCACAAACAAAAAAGCCCGGTTGGCAAAAACCACCTTAATTTGGGCCGCAAACGACAGGGCCACTTCGTCCGTATCGGCAGGCTGGAGCGCATTGCGCTGCACGGCGTAGGGGTAAGTGCCCCACACGCACCACAGCAGCGGCAGCACCGACAGCACCGCGCAGATGCCCCCCAGCACCAGGTACTGCTGGCGCAAATCTTCCACAGATTGGGTAATCACCAGACCCAGGCCCAGAGCCGCGATCGCCCCAAACAGCGACGACCCCAGCCGAAAGGCGGTCAGCTCAGTGCGCTCGTCGTAGTCTTTGGTGAGTTCGGCGGTGAGGGTGGTGTAGGGCAAATTCACCACCGTATAAAACACCTGAAACAGCAGCGAGATCACCACGTAGTACCAAAACCGGGCGGTATCGCTTTCCCACCCCGGCACGATCCAGTTCAGAAAAAACGTCACCCCAAACGGAATCGCCCCCAGCAAAATCCAGGGGTAGCGACGGCCCCAGCGGGTGCGGGTTTTGTCGCTCAAGTAGCCAATAAACGGGTCATTCACTGCGTCCCAGATCCGCCCGATCGCCAGCACCGAGCCCGCCGCGACCGGGCTCAATCCCGCCGCCGTCGTTAAGAAAATCAGGTACGAAAAGGCCAGCAGGTTGGCGGTCATGCCCGGCCCAATGTCGCCGGCCCCAAAGGCCAGCTTGCCCCAGAGCGAAAACGGTTTGGGGGCAGCGTAGCTGGCGCTGCTCGACGGAACGTTAGAAGCCATAGGTCGAATGCTGGGTAAATGATGGAGACGTTGAGGACTGAGCGTAGATGGATAACAATTCGAAGGGCGTCCTCAGTGTATTATTTCCCCATCGCAAAACGCCCTACACTGAGTCCAGCTTAGGAACTTGTAGCGCTACTCTGGCCACAACTCGAACCGACCAGAGCGCAGGACACCCCCAGGGCCGCAGTGGGTACGCTAGGGCGATCGCCTAGGAGAATGGCTATGGCTGATTTCTACGTAAGCTGGGACGACTATCACCGCGATGTCGAGAAACTGGCCGTTCAGATCTACGAGTCGGGCTGGGAGTTTAACCAAATTGTCTGCCTGGCCAAGGGCGGACTGCGGATTGGCGATACCCTCTGCCGCCTGTTCGACGTGCCGCTGGCCATTTTGTCGACGGCCTCCTACGGCGGAGCCGATGGCCGCACCCGAGGAGCTATCACCTTTTCCCGCGATTTGAGCATGACCACCCCCAGCCTGGGCAGCCAGGTGCTGATCGTCGATGACCTAGTCGACTCGGGCTATAGCCTGAAAAAATCGATGGACTGGCTGCGCCACAAGTACGGCTTTTATATTGAAGACCTGCGCACGGCGGTGCTGTGGTATAAGGCCGACTCCATTCTCAAGCCCGACTACCACGTGGTCTACCTGCCCGACAACCCCTGGATTCACCAGCCCTTCGAGCGCTACGAAACCATGACCCCTGCCGAACTGGCGGCTAGTTATCAACCGGAACCGGCTTCCTGATCGGGGTGAGCTGGGCTGGAGCCTGAACCGGGGCCGCCGAGGCCTCTGGCTCTCCGTAGAGGCGCTGGTAGCCCCAGTAACCCGCCAGCAGCGTGACCAGCGTGAGGGAGGCAATTCCTCCGGCGCGGCACAGTCCCTGAATAGCCTTTGAGGCCCGCAGCGCCGCCAGGTAGTCGCCGCGCTGATAGGCCTGGCGCAGGTTCATGGCGCAGGCCAGGGCGGGAATGCCCAGGGGCGGAAAAATCACGAAGGCGGTGAGCAGCACCCGATGCCACCGGGCTGGCGGGCAGGGCTGCCCCTGAAACAGCTTGTAGCTGCCCCGCCACTCCACCACGGGCTGATCCTGCACCTGCCCGGTGAGTTCAAAGCTCTGCACTTCCTCCAGCTGCCACTTGATCAGCAGGGCGCGGATCTGGTCGGGCAGGGTGAAGTAGTTGATGCCAACCCCCACCGGGCGGTGTACCTGAATCCGCAGGCTGTCGTCCTGGTGCTGAGCCACAACGGTAATGTGGCGCAGGCCCAGTTCCGTCTGTAGGCGCTGAGAAAGGGCGCGATCGCGGTGGGCCTGGTAGCGGTGGTGCAGCTTTAGCCGCGCCTGGTCGAGGTTGAGATCGTTGCAGAGGGCCAGTTCCCAGTCGTGGGCGGCGGTATCGGGCTGGCCGAGTTGTTCGTGGGTGTGGCCCCGGTGCAGGTAGGCCTCAGCCAGGTTGGGGTTGGCGGCAATGGCGGCATCAAAATCGGCCAGGGCCAGCTCGTAGTTTTGCTGCCGAAAATACAGCAGCCCCCGGTTGTAGTGAATCAGGGCATGGCCGGGCTGGTGCTCTAGGGCCTGCTGCCAGTCGGCCAACGCCAGGTCGTTCTGCCCCTGGTGGCAGTAGAGCAGGCCGCGGTTGCCGTAGGCTCGAATGCTGGTGGGGTCAAGGGCGATCGCGGCGCTAAAGTGCTCCAGTGCCGCCGCCGTATTCTCCATTTGCCAGTGGGCTTTACCCAGCTCAACGTGAATATCGGCCGGATGGGGATAGCCGTCCAGAACCTGGGGCAAGACCCCTAGCGCGGCTTCGACATTGCCCTGACGAATCAGGGTTAGGGCCTGTCGATAGCGATAGCGGGCCTGCTGACGGCGCAGCCAGGGGGCAAAGTAACGTCCCATAAGCATTGAGAATCATTAAGAGGAGAGGCATCCATCCTCATGATTCCCCGTGAATCTGGCCTTGTCAGTGAAGCATTACGAGATCGTAACGGGTAGCGCCATTCTTTTATGCACTTTTTGCATTGAAAGCCATCGCCCCAGTCAGAACTGTAATCCCCGCTCAGTCAGCGGAGGGGTGGTCGCCAGGGCTGACGTCGGTTTTAGCCGCCTTGAGGGCCACTGAAGCAATGGTCAACGTTAGCCGCGCCTGCTCCAGGTCAGACAGCGAGTTCCAGGCCGCAGCCGGAATCGCCCGCAGGTTTAGCTCGACAATTTCGCCCCGGCCATCGCGCAACGAGTAGGCCAGGGGACGGGCCAGCACGGCCAGGTCATCCAGGTTCCAGCTGGGTAAACTATCGCTCGCGCACTGCACCAGCTGGTCGATCAGGGGCTGACCGCTGCGGGCCAGGGTGGTGGCGGAGCTAGCCAGGTTCTGTAACAGCTCACGGGGCAGCCGTTCCTGAAACTGACGCAGCTGATCGAGCACCGAGGTGGCGGCTGATTGGCCCCGACCCACAGCGGGTTGAGGAGTCGCTTGAGCCGCGTTCATTTGAGCCGTTATTTGATTTGCCAGCGTTTGCCAACCGGCAGCGATCGCGGTACTGAGGTCATCGTCGGCCAGGGCGTCAAACTCAGTTTCGAGGTTAGCCAGATAGCCCTCTGCCTCTGGAGCCAGCGGCTGCCAGGGGTACGCCGGTTCGGGGTGAAGAATCGCAGCAAGCAAATCGTGTTCGGCGGCCATGGCGGACTCAGAAGCAGAATTGGGGTTTTGGGATGGCTGGGTCATAGCGTTATCTACAGATGCACGGGGATGGTAACAGTACCTGATGTCAGTGGATACATCGCGCCGCCAGAGGATTCCGTACGGCATGAACAATTTTGTGATTTCCCTAGCAGGGCGGGGGCGATTTGGGGCTACCCTCCAGGGTAAATTCCATCAGTTCGCCATCCTGACTGCCAAAGCGCAGTGCCGTACCCAGGGCCAGGGGCACCTCGCCCCGGTGAACCAGCTTCCAGGCGTCGCCCTCACAGTAGTAGGAGCCGTTGCGCGACATGTCGCGCAGGTAATAACAGACCTCTGGCACCCCCTTCTCAAATCGAGTGCGGCTAAAAATTTCGGCATGCTGCCCCGAAACCCACGGCTCTAAAATCACGAGGTCATTGTCGGGCAGCCGCCCCACCCGCAGGTAGCCATCGTAGAGTCGCCACAGCCGAGTCGGATTATTTAGGCAGCGCAGCACCACTGACTGGGTCGATGGCAGCTCCTGCCCCGGCAGTTGGGTCACCGCTAGGCCGACTTCGTGCAGCAGATGTCCCTCGAACTGGGGGTGCTGATAGAGCACCGGCAGGGTCCAGGCCGTATGGTTGAAGCGGTAGGCGGTCAGCAAATGCTGCCGGGCCAGGGCCACCGCCTGGGCTACCGGCTGCCGCTCGGCCAGCCCTCGGGCCAGCACCTGAATAAAGCTCAAAGCTTCGTGGTCAGCGATCGAATCGCGCATGGCCAGCACCGCCGGTACACCGTGGTGCAACAGCACTTCCGCCAGACTGCTCCGAGGAATTACCCGCTGCTGCTGCAGGTCGGGCTGGGCTCCCCAGCAGGTGTTAAATACCGCCAGTCGAATACCGTTGTGGGCTAGCCCCTGAGCCAGTTCAGTACCGCTCAGGCTACCTCCCTGGCGCAAAAACAGCAGTCCGCCATCGGGAGCGGGGACCCCGTGACCAGCGTAGAAAAACACGTTGAAGTAGCCGGTTTCCAAAGCTTTAAGGAGGGTTTTGGCATCGGGTTCGATCAGGGTTTGAACCTGACAGACCACCGGGCTGGCCCCCTGATAACTCAAACGAGAGGCGCTCAGCTCTAGCAGCTGCTTCAAAGCTTCCGCTTCCTGGGGCAGCTGTAGGACGTTTTCTCCACCCCCTGCCGTTCCGGGATCATCCTGCCCCAGCACCAGCAAAATACGCAGCGAGGAATCTAGCTCGGCTTCCGGCAGGGGTTCTACCGCACTGGCGGTGCGGCTAAACAGCACCTGCGGCCCCAGCGACAGGGCTGGACACCCCGCCTGGGGCTGCATAATCTCCCAGGGGAGGATAATCAGCTCCGGAGGACGTATCTCCAGCCGCAGCCTGAGGGGGCGGTTCTGGCCAATCGCCATCCCCAGACTGCGGTCCAGGGTTTGACGAATGGGGCCATCAAACAGCCATTCCCAAAGGCTAACCCCCAGGCCCTGCATCAGTCGCCCTGTATTGCCCGTGGTATCGGCGGCCGGAGCCACCCGATCGAGCAGGTCGTCGAGGTGAAACTGGGGGACGTAGGCCGAGGGTACGTGGGGCACCTGGGGCAGCTCTCGCAGCGAAAAATACTGCTGCCAGCTCTCCCACAGCTTGGCCATTTGGCTATCCCAGAGGCGATCGTGGTGGGCATAGCCACCGGGGAACGGGCTCTCTAGCACCCAGATAGCATAGTGGTTAGATTCGACCTGGGTGAGGCGATCGATGGCGAGACAAAGGGTGAGAGCATCGGACGACAGCATAGGCGGGCCGAAATCAACAAAGCCAGAAAGGCGAAGTAGGGACTGGAGCAGAGCAGCTAGGGCAGGCAGCGGCCCGACTGGGCCGGGGTAACCAAGTCTAGAAAGGCTGCACCTCGATAAAGCTGGCGGGTCTGCACCCAGCCTTCGTCACCCGGCGCTGAGAGTTGCTGACTCAGGTTGGGGCTAGCGGCCGGAACGGGGGGCTGGTTGGTTTCCTGGGGGCGCTGGTCTAGCGATGCCCCGGAGGGAATAGAGCAAACCCGCAGTCGGACCCAGTCGACATTGTCGGCGGTGGTCTGGCGGCTGACAACTCGCAGAACGCTGCCCGTCGCCACGCCCGTTGACCTGTCTGTCGCTCCAGCAGGGTTGGGCAGCCCGGCGGTAGACGGGCCCGGCTGCGATCGCAGCAGCAGCCCACGATCTTCTAGGCCAGGGGTGGCGGCCTGTTGGGACTGCCAGTACGACCCCACGGGTATGTCCACGGTAGCGGCGAGAGCGGCTTCTGGCAGCGGTTGGCCCATCAGAGCGGCGATCGACCAGCTGGTCTGCAAAGGCTGTAGCGCCACTGGAGCCTGCGATCGCCGCTCCCAGGCCAGAGCCGCCGCCCCCAATCCGGCCAGCACTGCGACCACACCCACCCAAAACGGCCCCCAGGCCTGCTTTGAGCGGGGCGGCCGGACATCGCTCTGTGCCTCGGCTGCCCCTGGAGCCACAACGCGAGTAGAGGGCGGCACGGTCTTTGGAAACGCCGCGGGCACCGTACTCATACCACCATCGACAGCCGCGTCGGCCTGGCGGAGCGAACCCGAGGGCAGCACTGGCAAGGCCCCCGCCTGCGGCACAAATCGCATCAGCCCAACGGTGACATTGTCGTGGCCGTTGAGTCGATTGGCCTGCTGAATCAGGGTTTCGACGGCGAGGTTGATCGGGCCAGGCGCGTTCGTCAAGGGGGCGACCAGGTGGGGGGCCAGCGCTTCGACCCGGTCGTAGTCGCTCAGTCCGTCAGAGCAAAGCAGCAGCACGGCGCTATCGTCAAGCAGCAGGTGCTGCACCGTCGGGTACAGCAGGTTAGAGTCGCTGATGCCCAGAGCCTGGATCAGGGCTCCTCCACTGGGCAGCTGCATGGCCTCGGAATAGAGAGCATAGCCCATCTGTGCTTCCCGCGAGGCGACGTCGTCGTCAACGGTGATCTGGTAGCAGGTGCGGGGGCTGACTCGGTAGGCTCGGCTATCGCCAACGTGAGCAATGGAGACGTAGGGAAAATGCACCAGGGCAACCACCACCGTCGTACCCATGCGGGCCCGCGCCGATCGCTGCTCGTCGTTGTTGCGGGCGGCGATCGCGTCGTTGGCCAAAATGAGCGCCTGCCTGAGGCGCTCGGCGATCGCATGGGGCGACAGGTGGGGCTGCTGGGTCAGCGGCTCAAGCTCCTGCTGCAGCAGCTTAATCGCGGTTTGAGAGGCCACATTGCCCTGTTCGTGGCCGCCAATGCCGTCGCACACCAGCAGCAGGGGCGGGGTTTCAACCCCCTCAGCCAGACCAGTCAGCCGCTGCTGGCGCGGCTCTTTTTCGGGGTAGCAGGCGTCTTCGTTGCGATCGCGGGTCGGTCCCTGGTCAGTATCAGCCGCCCAGTCAACCGTCACCAACAGCCCCTGACTCAGGGTTTGAATTGCCCCCTCCAGCTCGGCCAGCAGGTCTTTGGCCGAGGCCAGCTGCCCGTCCTTGAGGACCTTGACCAGCCAGCCCAGGTAGGATCGCAGCGGGGGCTGAGCCGTAGCTACCAGGGCGTGCCACCGCTGGCCCAGCTGAGCCAGGGTAGGACTGGCGTCATCGACGGTCAGGGTGGCGAGCCGCAGCAGAGCCCCGTCGGCCCGCAGTTCATCCAGCTGAAGCAGGGTTGTAGCCACCCGTTCAGTGGCCAGAATAGGCCACAGGTTGGCGACCTGCCGCAGCCAGTTCAGCTGCTGCAGGGCCGATCCGTGGGTCCAGATCTGAGCCAGGGAGGGTAGCAGCGTTGCCTCAACCTGCCCCAGCTCCGGTACCCCTGGAGCCCCCGGAGCCCCTGGAGATAGATCTGGAGACGAAGCCTTGCTGTCAACCCTCGGCTCTGTAACCCGAACGCTGATGGGAGCCATATCGAGCAGCAGCATGTTCGCCGCCAGACCCGTTTGCTCTGGGGTGAGGTAGGCGTAGGGTCGGGGAATGTGCTGAGCCAGGGCAAACAGCTTTAGATAGTTCAGCACCAAAGCTGGAATCGTATCTAGGGCCGGGGTGGGATGGTCGGGCCGGGTGTCTAGCCAGATCTGATGCGCTACCGAAACCGATTCAGAACTCTGTTTTGAACCATCATGCCAGACCAAAAATCGCCCTGCGATCAGCGTACCGGGGCGAGTGGCTACTACCCCATCGCCAACCGCCAGTAAAAAGCGGTACAGCAGGGGAGTTTGGCAGACCTTGCAGCGGCTGGCAGGCGGGGTCGAAATCGACCGACAGGATGGATTAGAGCACTGGATCACGATCCTCTAGGGCAGATAAACAGCTTGTAGCTTCTACTCGATGTGTTTCTAAATGGTACCTAACCCTAGTCTGAGCCGTTTGGAGCCAGGGGTGCTGGCTCCAAACGGTTCAAACCAAGCCAGTTGACCCTACCCGGTTGCCATTGACAGGGCAGCATGACCTGGGTTAGAAGTCGCCTGCGATCGCTTCAACCTGCCGCTTGCGCCGATTCTTCAGCCTCAATTCGGGGTAGGCCCATGCTGTAGTTGAGGGCACGGCTTTTGAGGTTGTAGCTAATCTCGCCCCGCTGCAGAAGCTGACGCACAAAATGCTCAAGATCAGAGCCAATGCGGCGCAGGTTGTAGTCGGTCAAAT
The DNA here is from genome assembly GCF_050565655.1 of Nodosilinea sp. AN01ver1. Classification (NCBI taxonomy): domain Bacteria; kingdom Bacillati; phylum Cyanobacteriota; class Cyanophyceae; order Nodosilineales; family Nodosilineaceae; genus Nodosilinea; species Nodosilinea sp. AN01ver1. Next base: position 11,422 of record NZ_JBNXVS010000028.1, read on the forward strand.
CTTCGCCAGCGGCGGCATCGACCAGGCGGTCAAACTCAGCGTAGACGGCCTTAAGCGCGTCTTCGGACCAGTTGAACTCATTGTCGGGGTCGATGTCTAGGGTGAGTTTGTCGTCGCTGGGTACCAGTTCGTTGTTGGCAACGATGGCGGTATAGATGTGGATGTGCCGGGTGGTCGATTTGAGCATCATAGCCAGGTCTTGCCCCTTGTAACGTCGGTCTAAGGTTGATTTACCTCAGGATGGCCCAAAATGGCGCTGCTCTTGTGATTGTATAGCACCCGCTCCCTGCAGCAGAGCCAGTGAGTAGGCCATCTCAATAAATAACTCTTTTGAGAGGCATAGGTCGCCACCCTGGCCTAGCGGGCCTATTGCCGTAAAACCTTGGCTCAGTCTTGGCTCGGTATTGAGCTGAAGCCGTCTAAAACAGATCTTTTTTGCCCCGCAGCCGGGCGAAGGTTTGCACCGCTGACGTACTGGTGGTAGCCCGCTGCAGGGCCGCATCGTCCCACCGCAAAAAGGGATTGGTCTGCTTCTCAAGGCCTAGCTCAGTGGGCACCGTGGGCTGGTTGTGGGCGCGGGCCGCCTGCACCTGCGCCAGGCGATCGCGCAGGGCCGCGTTGGTGCCATCGACCGTAACGGCAAACTTGAGGTTGTTGAGGGTGTACTCGTGGGCGCACCACACGCGGGTGGTGTCGGGCAGCCGCCGCAGCTTGCCCAACGACTCGACCATTTGCTGGGGAGTGCCTTCAAACAGGCGACCACAGCCTCCAGCAAACAGCGTATCGCCGCAGAAAAGTTCGCCCCAGTCACCAGGGTCAGTCGGAGCAAAGTAGTAGGCAATGTGGGCGCGGGTGTGGCCGGGCACAAAGAAAACCTCAGCCTGGCGTTGGCTCCCAGCCGGGCCTTGCCCATCGCCAAACGACACCCTGTCCCCCTCCTGCAAACCGTGAGTTTGCCCTGGAATGCGGCCCCAATCTTCGGCCCCACCATAGACCAGAGCCGCCGGAAACCGCTCTAGCAGCTGCCGATTGCCCCCCACGTGGTCGCTGTGGTGGTGGGTGTTAAAAATGGCCGTTAGCGTAGCTCCCAGGCGTTCTAAGGTTTGGAGCACCGGGACCGCATCGCCGGGGTCTACCACCGCCGCCTGAGCGGCGGTCGGCTCGTGGAGCACAAAGATATAGTTGTCGCGAAAGGCCGGTACGCGATGAATGTCCATAGGGCTGTCCTGAATCTGCGCCATTTTGCCGTACTGTCTCCGCAACGTCTTTTCCGTAGCTTCTCTGTGGAAACTCTAGCCTTGTCCAGGCTTTAATACAGGTTTACTGAATCTTTACTGGCCGCCCAAGCGTAATGCCTAGGGATTAGGCATGCTTAAAGAAGATAAAAATGTAGCTACCGCTACAGCATTGCCTACCGTCTCTGGCCTGGGCCTCTACTATCGTCACTCCTGCATCGAGGATTTGCAATCATGGTGTCGTCTTTACCCCAAAACCCCGCTTCAAATATTCAAACCCTCGTCAGCACCGTTATGCAGCAGGGCGTGTTGAGCCGCCGTGACCACCTCATTCTATCGACGGCAATGCTCAGCAACCCAATGCTGACGTCTAGCGATCGCCAGCACATCAACCAGGTGTTCGACAGCATTCGGGCTGGGCGAGTCCGCCTGACCGACTAGAGTTACCTCCAGGATAAGGGGATCCACGCTCTGGCTCAGCCCAGGGCGTTTTTTTTGGCGGCGGCCAGGTTTTTGCTCCTACAATCTACAAATCTACGGCCTAGAGCGCTGCGGGTTGGGTACGGCCCACTGGCGGTAGCTGAGGGTTAACGTTACGCTGCTGGGCCAAGTCTGAGGTCTAAGCTGGGGCAAGTTTAGCGGGCTAAGTTTCAGGGGCTACCACCTGTGCGTCAAAAACGCCCTCGCTATGGCGAAACCGTTGCTGAAGGAAACTATCGGCGCACCCGGCTGCACCTGATTCGGGGTGCGATCGCCCTGGGCGGCGTGGTGCTCTTGGGGGTGCTGTGGTATCGCCTGGTCGAGGGGTGGAGCTGGCTCGATGCCACCTACATGGCGGTGATCACCCTATCCACCGTCGGTTTTGGGGAGATCAACCCGCTCAGCCCCCGAGGGCGGCTGTTTACCATCCTGCTGATCATGATGGGGGTAGGCGTGATTGCCTACATTCTCAACAGCCTGACCGATGCCATCGTGCAGGGGCATTTTCAGGCTGGGTTTCGGTTACTCAAGCGGCGCAGGCTGATGGAATCTTTGCAGGGTCACTACATTATTTGCGGGTTTGGGCGTACCGGTCGTCAGGTGGCCACCGAGTTCGCGGCTGAGGCCATTCCGTTTGTGGTGGTTGACTCCGACAGCGCCGCCATTCAGACGGCACAGCAGCTGGGATACACGACCCTCCAGGGTGATGCAACTCAGGATCAAACTCTGCTGCAGGCTGGGGTAGAGCGATCGCGCTGTCTGGTAGCGGCACTGCCCTCCGACGCTGAAAACCTCTATATCGTGCTCTCGGCCAAAACCCTGTCGCCCCAAATTCGCACCATCGCCCGCGCCAGCAGCGAAGAGGCCATCATCAAACTTCGGCGGGGCGGAGCCGATGTGGTGGTGTCGCCCTATATTACCGGCGGCAAGCGCATGGCCGCCTCGGCGGTGCGTCCCCAGGTGGTAGATTTTTTAGACGGTATTTTGACCGGGGCCGAGCGATCGGTCTACGTGGAGGAGTTTTTGCTGCTGCCCGAGAGCTGCCCTATTGTCGGCAAAACCCTGGCCGAGGCCCAGCTTGGCCGCCAGTCGGGGGCGCTCATTTTGGCCATTCGTCGGGCCGACAAAACGCTGATTTTTGGCCCCACCGCCGACACCCGCCTCTACCCCAACGACATGGTTATCACCATGGGCAACGCCGATCAGCTGCGGCTGCTCAACCAAATTCTCAGCCCCATTGAGCGATAGGCCACTGCTTGGGGTCGTGATGACCAGCCGCCACTGGAGGACCGTCTGCGCCATTGACGGCATCGCGCAACAGCTCGAACGCTCTAGCTAGGGTTTCAACGCCGCGATCGCTAACAAAAATACTGAATCTTATAACTTTCCGCACAATGAGCTGTTTTTGGTTGTTTGTCGCTAGCGTTCAATATTAAGGCTTTATACATGGCCCACCCAGTGCTGTTGGCAAGGGCGTCGATGGGGTTAGCCTTACCTGAATCAGCTTTAGGATTGGCTATGCCCTATGCAAGATCACGACCTGGAACAAGACCGCTTCATCTTGGTGATTGACCCCAATCGCGACCATGCCCAGGTGGTGCAGCAGGTACTAGGCCAGGGCTCAGACTGCGATTCGCAGAGCGTTCAGGAACCGACTCAGAACGAGTATCCGTCCCAGAATCGCTTTGAAATTTTGGTGGATGGGGGGGCGGCGATCGATTACCTGCTACAGCGAGGCGAGTATGCCCAGGCACCGCGTCCAGACTTGGTCTTGCTCGATCTCGATCTGCCGGGCGGTGGCCACCACATTCTCACCACGATCAAGACCACGCCCCGCCTCAAGCGTATTCCGGTGATTGTATTCACCGAGTCTGATCGCACTGAGGATGTTTTGCGCAGCTATACCAGCCAAAGCAACTGTTACGTGGTGAAGGCGGCTGATTTAGAGCATTTGGCCCATACGGTGAGGCAGATTGAGGCCTTTTGGTTTGGGATTGTAACGCTGCCGCTGAAGTAATCCTCACGGGATTCAATACAATTGATGAACAAACAAAAATAATTCAAACTTCCTGTTAGCAAGCGGCCGGTCTTTCGGGGTCAAACAAAATCTAAATTTACACAAAAAGCCAAGCTTCCTATTTTTTTAATATTCTCATTCCAGGGCCCCAATTTATCTGAGATATGCTGCTAGATGGAAACACTACAGCCCAAAATGATCTACGCATAAAGGGTTGAAGCTAACGATTGAAGCCGCCGATAGATGGGGTAGGCCAGGTTTTGAGGTCTGGCTCTTAGACCCCGTTTTGAGGTATCTGAACTGAGACTTTTCGAGCCTCGACTGAGCTAAGGCAGTCTAAGACTCAATCTGGCTGCGGTGGCGCAGCTTTACAGAAAATCTCAAGCCAAGGAACTTTAAGACCCGAGGATTTTAAGACAAAGGTTTCAAGACAGAGAATTGCAAGCTCGATGTTCACTTTATTTCGCACTGACAGCGGATAAAACCCAGTGATAAAAACCCGTCAGTAAATCCTCAAAGCCTGGATTGGCAGCGGTTAACACCACGGCATTCTACCGTTCAGGCTGCGTTGAAACACCCATAATTTTTGCTAGGAGAGCGATCGCTATGACCCTTCGTAACCTGAATCCCGAGGCCCAGCTGGTGAGCCTAAAGCAGCCCGAGATTCACACGCTGACCCAGGTGCAGCCCCACGGAGTGCTGCTGGTGCTGCGAGAGGCAGACCTGTCGATTGTGCAGGTCAGCCGCAACGCTCGCGCGGCCTTTGGCCTATCGGCAGAGGAGCTGCTGGGCCAAACCCTGGACGACCTGCTGGACGCCTACCAGGTCGATCAGGTGCGATCGGGTCTGCGCCACGACAACCTGGACATTATGAACCCCACCAAGGTGTGGGTGCGGCGACGCGGGGACGACTACGGCGTGTACGACGCCATTTTTCACCGCAACAGCGAGGGCTTTTTAATTCTGGAGCTGGAGCCCGCCCTCAACAACGAGGCGATTCCGTTCTTGAGCTTTTACCACCTGGCGCGGGCGTCGATTGGGCAGCTAGAAGCAGGGACGGCCAGCCTGGCCGATTTTTGCCGCATTATCGTCCACGAGGTGCGGCAGGTGACGGGCTTTGACCGGGTGATGCTCTACAAGTTTGACGACGACGGCCACGGCGAGGTGCTGGCCGAAGAAAAGCTCGACGACATGGAGTCTTACCTGGGCCTGCACTTTCCTGAGTCGGATGTGCCCCAGCCCGCCCGCAAGATGTTTTTGTCCAACTGGATTCGGGTGATTCCGAACGCCAGCGCCGAGCCGGTGGACCTGGTGCCCGCCGTCAACCCCGTGACCCAGCACGGCACCGACCTGGTGATGTCGATTTTGCGGCAGCCCTACCGCTGCCACACGGAGTACCTGCACCACATGAATGTGGAGGCCTCCCTGACCATTTCGCTAATGAAAGATCAGAAGCTGTGGGGGCTGATTGCCTGCCACCACAAGACGCCCAAGTACGTGCCCTATGAGCTGCGCAAGGCCTGCGAATTTTTGGGTCGGGTGATTTTTGCTGAAATTTCGACCCTTGAAGAAGAGGCTGACCAGAGCTATCGGCTGAAGCTGGCGGCGGTGCAGTCGGCGCTGATTGACCAGATGGCGCGGGCTGACTACTTCATCGATGGCCTGGTGCGCCACGACCCCAGCCTGCTGGATTTGGTCGGGGCCAAGGGGGCCGCCGTTTGCTTTGGCGGCCAGTGGACGACCCTGGGCCGCACCCCGCCCGAGGAGGAGCTGAACTACCTGGTGCAGTGGCTGGCCAACCGGGCTGAGCAAACCGAGCAGGACATTTTCGTCACCAATGCTCTGCCCCTAGACTATACCGAGGCCCAGCGGTTTAAGGATGTGGCCAGCGGTCTGCTGGCGATCGCCATCTCCAAGCGCAGCTACGTGCTGTGGTTCCGCCCAGAGGTAATTCAGACCGTGAACTGGGGCGGCAACCCCAACGAGGCCTACACCCTGGTGGGCGAGGGCGACCAGCAGCGGCTGTGTCCGCGCCAGTCGTTTGAGCTGTGGAAGGAGACGGTCAGCCTGCGATCGCTGCCCTGGCAGACGGTAGAAATTAAAGCCGCCCTGGAGCTGCGCAAGGCGATCGTCAACATCGTGCTGCGCCAGGCCGAAGAGCTGGCCCTGCTGGCCAACGACCTGGAGCGATCGAACGCCGAGCTGAAGAAATTTGCCTATATTGCCTCCCACGACCTGCAGGAGCCGCTCAACCAGGTGGCTAACTTTGTGCAGCTGCTCGAAATGCGCTACGACGCCAAGCTCGACGACGACGGCAAAGAGTTTATCGGCTTTGCCGTCGAAGGGGTCAGCCTGATGCAAACCCTGATCGACGACGTGCTGGCCTACAGCAAAGTAGACCTGCAGGGCATCGAGTGGCAGCTGACGGAGGTGCAGCAGGCCCTCGACCAGGCCCTCGGCAACCTGCGCGGGCGAGTGGCCGAAACCGGCGCGATCATTACCGCCGACCCGCTGCCCACCATCGTCGCCGACGGCACCCAGCTAATGCAGCTGTTCCAAAACCTGATTGGCAACGCGATTAAGTTTCGCAAGCCCGGCGAAACGCCCGGTATTCACGTTGGGGTGCAGCGGCAGGAGGAGCACTGGCTGTTCTCGGTGACCGACAACGGCATCGGCTTTGACCCCCAGTTTGCCGAGCGCATCTTTGTCATCTTCCAGCGCCTGCACACCCGCGATGAGTACGCAGGCTCGGGCATGGGCCTGGCCATTTGCAAAAAAATCGTTGAGTGCCACCGAGGCCGAATTTGGGTAGAGGCCGCTCCTAACCGGGGGGCAACCTTCTACTTCACCATTCCCGTTGAAGGACGCGATCGCAACCATGGCAACGGACACAAGGCCAAAAACTATCTTTTTAGTCGAGGATAATCGGGGCGACATTCGCCTGATTCAGGAGGCCCTCAAGAGCACCGCCGCCCCGTGCGAGGTTGTAATCGCGCGGGACGGCATGGAGGCGATGGACTACCTGCACCGCCAGGGGGAGTTTGCGGCGGCTACGACCCCTGACCTGATTTTGCTCGATCTCAACCTGCCTAAAAAGGACGGGCGAGAGGTGCTGGCTGAGATCAAGGCCAGCGATACCCTCAAGCACATTCCCATTATTGTGCTGACCACCTCACGGAACGAGGAGGACATCTGCAAAAGCTACGACCTGCACGTCAACTGCTACATCTCAAAATCGCGCAACTTGGCCCAGTTATTCAAAATTGTGCAAGGAATTGAGGCATTTTGGCTAGAAACAGCGACGCTGCCCTCGACTACCCCCTGAACCCGGCGGCGGTGCGAGTACTTTTAATTGAGGATGACCTGGCCGAGGCCCGGTTTTTGCAGGAGGTGCTGAAGGGGGCACCCCGCAGTCGGTTTCAGCTCAGCCACGCCAAGCGCCTGGGGGAGGCGATCGCCTGGCTGGGGCAAGACCGCTTTGATGTGGCGCTGCTCGATCTCACCCTGCCTGACAGCAGCGGCCTCGACTCGCTGGATGTGCTGCTTCACCAGGCTCCCGGCCTGCCCGTGGTGGTACTCACCAACACCAACGACGACACCCTGGCGGTAGCCGCCGTGCGCCACGGCGCTCAAGACTACCTGATGAAGCGATCGCTGCAGCAGGAGGTGCTGGTGCGATCGCTGTTCTACGCGATCGAGCGGCAGCGGGCCGAAGACGCCCTGCGCGATGCCAACGAAATTTTAGAAGAGCGGGTGCAGGCCCGCACCGCCGAGCTGGAGGCCGCCAACCGGCACCTGCGGCAGGAGATCGAGCAGCGCCAGCGCATTCAGGAACGGCTTACACTGGCCCAAAATGCTGCCAGCATTGGCACCTTTGAGTGGTGTGTCGATGCCCCTGCCCAGCCCTCAAACTCATCGGACCTGTTGGCAGATCCACCCTGGCCCATCGCCGACATGATGGCCAGCTTTAGCGCCAACTGGCCCTGGCCCATTCACCCCGACGACGCGGAGCGGGTCAGTCAGGAGCTGAGGCAGGCCACCCAACAGGGACAGGGGCTCAAGACTGAGTTTCGCATTTTGGTGGGCGATCGCGTCCACTGGCTGACGATTAACAGCAGCCTGATCTGCGACGTGGAGACCCACAGCGAGCGGCTGCTGGGCATTCACATGGACATTACCGATAAAAAGCAGCTGGAGGCGCAGTTTTTGCGATCGCAGCGGCTTGAGGGCTTGGGCACCCTGGCCAGCGGCATTGCCCACGACCTCAACAACATCCTGACGCCGATTCTGCTGGTAGTGCAGCTTTTGCCCCTCAAGCTAAAGGCGATCGACCCCTGGTTACAGAGCAAGCTCGATATTTTGGAGGCCAGCACCCAGCGCGGAGCCGATCTGGTCAAACAAATTCTCGCCTTCACGCGGGGGGTTGAGGGCAAGCGCTTTGCTCTGCAGGTCAACCACTTGCTAGCGGATATTCGCAAGCTGGTGCAGCAAACCCTGCCCAAATCGATTGATGTCTATGCCAACATACCGGATAGTCTATGGCCGGTTTGGGGCGACCCCACCCAGCTGCACCAGGTGTTTATGAATCTCTGCGTCAATGCCCGTGACGCCATGCCGAACGGCGGTACCCTGCGCATAGCCGCCGAAAACCTGACCCTGAACCACAACTCGGCCCAGCAGCATTTTCAGGCTCAGCCCGGCCTCTACATCAGGGTAACGATTACCGATACCGGCACCGGCATGGAGCCAGCGGTGCTCAACCAAATTTTTGACCCGTTTTTTACCACCAAAGCCCTGGGCCAGGGCACGGGCCTGGGGCTCTCGGCGGTGCTGGGCATTGTCGAAAGCCACGGCGGCTTTGTTGACGTGCAGAGCCAGGTGGGCCAGGGCAGCCAGTTTCAGGTATACCTGCGGGCCAGCTTCGAACCCAGCCCCGAAGCTGATGCCCCGGTGGCCCTGCTCGATGGGCATCAGTCCACGGTGCTGGTGGTCGATGACGAACCCGCCGTCTACGAAGCGGTCCGCACGGTTTTAGAGCTGCACAACTATCGAGTGATGGTAGCCCACGGTGGACAGGCCGCGATCGCCCTGCTCAGCGAGCACTCCGACACTATCCACACCGTGCTGATGGATCTGATGATGCCCACGATGGACGGGCTCACCACCGTGCCCCTGCTGAAGCGCATCAACCCCAACCTGCGGGTGATCGCCATGAGCGGCCTCAGCTCTACCGAGGCCGTAGCCAGAGCCGAGCAGCAGGGGTTCGAGAGCTTTTTGCCGAAACCGTTCTCCCGCCAAGACTTGCTCCAGCAGCTGCGGCCCGTAGAGTAGGCAACAGCGCTGGCATCGACCACAGTCAGATGTGGACTAACGAAGATTTAAGTGGAGCTTTAAAGCAGCGTCTATTCTCTCCATTGGGCTAGATGCTAATCGCCCAACCTGGCGGCCCACAATGCGCTGTTTAGAAATGGTGCGAATTTGCTGTACCTGAGCCTTAGACGGCTTTAGCAAACCACTGTCAGCAGCGGGTAACAGTACTTCAAAGGGGTATACCCGACTGACCTGCGACGTTAGGGGCACTACCGTAACTGTGGAGGCAGCGCGGTTGTTGGCATTATTGCTCACAATCAGCACCGGGCGCTGCTTGGCAACCTCTGACCCTACCACCGGATTGAGGTCAGCGTAGTAAATCTCACCACGCTTCATCGGCGAGCCCATCGGCCACGGTTACGTCCCATGCGGCATCGATCTCGTCAGCCGCTTGCCCGTAGGCTTCCTCTAGCTCCTGCTCGCGCAGTAGCTCCAGGGCTTTTTCAATCACCTGCGACCTAGACTTGCAGGCATGGCTCTCCCGGTAGGATTCGACAAACGTTAGCAACGGCTGCGGCAGTGAAATCGAGAACTTAGCGACCTGCATAGTACGACGCTTCGGTAGGAAGATCGGTCATACCAGCAGTATAGCTTTTGTATTAGAATGCGCCTGCTAGCGCCTCGACACAGCGATCGCAGATGGTCGGGTGATCGCTGCTCTCGCCCACATGGGTTGAGTAGTTCCAGCAGCGATCGCACTTCTGGCCCTCCGCGTCTACTACGCCGATGCCGAGCGCGTCCGACTCACTGCTGCACTTTAGCCCGGCCAGAGACTCTGGCGAATCGAGCACCTCCACCTGGGAGACCAGGAACAGGTAGCGCAGCTCATCGACGTGGTTATGACCGGTTGCTACGGCATCGGTAGGGTTCATGGCCGCTAGCTGCTGCCGCAGGTCAGGGTCAGCCACATAGATCAGGGCTTTTGCCTCCAGGGAAGAGCCAATGTCCTTGGCGGTGCGGGCCTGTTCGAGGACTTTGTTGACCTCCTGGCGCACGGTGCGCAGCTGGCTCCAGCGGGCCGCCAGATCCGGCTGCTGCCACTGGTCATCTAGCTGCACCCAACCGGCCTCAAACACCGACTTGTGGGCGGCGGGATAGGGCAGGTTTTGCCAGATGTCTTCGGCCATGTGGGAAAGCACCGGGGCAATGGCGCGGGCCAGGTTTTCGATTGCGATCGCCAGCACCGTCTGGCAGCTGCGCCGCCGAGGCGAATCTGCGGCACTGATGTACAGCCGATCCTTGGCGACATCTAAATAGAAATTCGACAGGTCCACAGCGCAGAAGTTCTGCACCGTCTGAAAGAACCGGAAGAACTGGTAGGTCTCAAAGGCGTCGGTGATATCGGCAAACACTTCGGTCATGCGGTGCAGCATGTAGCGATCCAGCTCCGGCAGCTGGTCGTAGGGCACCGCATCTTTTGCCGGGTCAAAGTCGTGCAGGTTGCCCAGCAAAAATCGCGCCGTGTTGCGAATCTTGCGGTACACATCCGCCATCTGCTTGAGGATGTTGCCGCCCAGGGGCACATCGGAGGAATAGTCCACCGACGACACCCACAGCCGCAGCACGTCTGCGCCGTAGGGCGGGTCTGCTTTTTGGTTTTTGCCGCCGTTGATCACCACCGCCGGATCGACCACGTTGCCCACCGACTTGCTCATTTTGCGGCCCTGCTCATCCAGGGTAAAGCCGTGGGTGAGCACCGTTTTGTAAGGGGCACAGCCGTTCACCGCCACGCTGGTCAGCAGGCTCGACTGAAACCAGCCCCGGTGCTGATCGGAGCCCTCTAGATAAATATCGACCGGATATTTCAGCTCGTCGCGCTGCTGAGCCACCGCCGCCCAGGAGGAGCCGGAGTCGAACCACACATCCATGGTGTCGGTGCCCTTGCGGTAGGTGCGACCATTCTGGCGGTACTTTTCGGGCAGCAGGTCGGTCTCGGGCAGCTCCCACCAGGCGTCGGATCCCTTTTCGGCAAACAGGGCTTTGATGTAGGTCAGGGTCTCTTCGTTTAGCAGCGGCTCGCCGGTCTCGGTGTCGTAGAAAACAGGGATCGGCACGCCCCAGGTGCGCTGGCGCGAGATGCACCAGTCGGAGCGATCGCCCACCATAGCGGTGATTCGGTTCTCGCCCGTCGCCGGAATCCACTGCACGGTCTGAATGGCTTTCAGCGCCGCGTCGCGGAACCCCTCCACTGAGGCGAACCACTGCTCGGTGGCACGATAGATTGTGGGCTGCTTGGTGCGCCAGTCGTAGGGGTACTTGTGGACGTAGGGCTCGTGCTTAAGCAAAGACCCGGCCTGCTTCAGGGCCTCAATCACCGCCGGGTTGGCGTCACTCAGCACGTTCAGCCCGGCAAAGGGGCCAGCCTCCTCGGTCATGTCGCCCTTTTCGTCAACAGGAGACAGCACCGGCAAACCGTAGCGCTGGCCCACCTTAAAGTCTTCTTCACCATGGCCGGGGGCGGTGTGTACCAGGCCCGTACCCGACTCGGTGGTGACGTAGTCGCCGCCGATTAGAATCGGGCTCTCGCGATCGAAGAGGGGATGGCGATAGGTGGAATGCTCCAGCGCCGCGCCTTTGATTTCGGCTTTGAGGGTGAGTTTTGCATTGAGGACGCTGGCCATGCGATCGCACAGATCTTTGGCCACAATCAGGTACTTAAACGGCGTTCCCGCCGCGACTTCCACCACGGCATAGGTTAGATCCGCGTTCACCGCTACCGCCAGGTTGGCCGGAATCGTCCAGGGCGTCGTGGTCCAGATCGCCACGCCCAGCTCGCCCAGGTAGGGTTCCAGGGCGTCTTTGGCCTCGGCAGAGGCGCTCACCATCGGGAAAGCCGCGTAGATGCTGGGGGACGTGTGCCCCTCGGGGTACTCCAGCTCGGCCTCGGCCAGGGCGGTTTGGGAACTGGGGCTCCAGTGCACCGACTTCAGCCCTCGATAGATGTAGCCTTTCAGGTACATCTGGCCAAATACCTCGATCTGAGCCGCCTCATAGTCGGGGGTCAGCGTCATGTAGGGGTGATCCCAGTCGCCCCAGATGCCGTATCGCTTGAAGCTCTCCCGCTGGCGATCGATGGTTTTAAGGGCAAAGGCCTTGGCCTTGTAGCGCAGCTTGATCGGCGTCAGGTTGGCCCGTGCTTCGGGGTCCATCGCCTGCAGCACCTTCAGCTCAATGGGCAGACCGTGGCAGTCCCAGCCGGGCACGTAGCGCACTTTTCGGCCCTTGAGCAGCTGATACTTGTTGATCGTATCCTTCAAAATTTTGTTGAGGGCGTGGCCAATGTGCAGGTCGCCGTTGGCATAGGGCGGCCCATCGTGCAGCACAAACACCTCGCCGGGGTTGCTGGTCGACAGGGTTTCATAAATTTTGTGCTCGGCCCAAAAGGCTTGAATCTCAGGCTCGCGCTGGGTGGCGTTAGCCCGCATGTCAAAGCTGGTCTGGGGCAGAAGAACGGTGTCTTTGTAGCTTTTAGGGTCTGTCACAGCCTGAGATCGACTAAGGGTGAAGGATTGCTCGCGCCATTATGGCAGATTCGATGCATTATGCATCCTTATACATTAGGTCAGGTTGAGGGCAATTGCAGGGCTAATCTAGTTCGTTGGGGTCAAGCGGTCACGGAATTTTAGCTATCGGCCCAATTTTCGTCGTCATCCCAGTTTGTCTCTTCGGTCTCTGTCTCGGCTGCGGTATCAGGGCTGGGGAAACCCGCTGGAGCTTCGGTGCCGGTTGCTTCAGACGGAACAGAGGAGGCGTTGGGGACCGAAGCTTCGCTGCGATCGCCCGGTTCAGCCCGCTCAACACTCGCGATCGCCTCAGTGTCGACAATAGTGATACCTGGGGTGCTCCCCAACGGCTGGGCTGGGTCAGACCTGTTTTCCGTTGGGGAGTCAGGTCTAGCCGCAGGCTGCGTCTTATTTTTGGCTAAAGGCGAGGGCCGCGGCGGAATCTCGATCACGGCTCGCTTGGGTTTGGGCTTGGTCTTAGCCGTCACAACATCCCCCACCCACGCTTTGAGACCGGCCAATCGGGCTCCCAAAGTAGTGGGCTTTCGCGTCGAGGCGGGCGGCGGCGCTGGCGATTCCCGCAGGGATACTCGTCCCGAGTCGGGTTCCGAACGCGCCGCGAATCGCGGCGGTCTTTTAGCCTTGGAAACCGGAACGGGTGCGCTGGCTGACTCTGCAACAGCAGGTTTAGGCATCTGGCCTCTGGTTTTAGCAGGACCGGGTTTAGCAGAATCGATAGTTGCAAAATCGGTTTTTGCCGCGATCGAGCGATGGGCAACAGGCTCCAGCTCATCCACAAACTCGTAGTCCACATCTTTTAGAGATGAAACTCGAATTTCACTGACCGCGATCGCCGGATCACCCGGTTGTCTGCCAGTCTCGGTTTCAGGCAGCCAGCGTCCTAAGGGCGTCGCTCTAAGCAGGTTTAGCGCCGACTGTTTAAGCTGACGACCAAACGCAGGCCAGGAGTCGGGCGACAGGGGCGTTTGCAGATCTAGAGGGGTGCGCTTGCGGCGCAGGGTCAGGGTTTGCCAGCCCAGCCAGCCCAGCAGCACAACGCTGGCCAGGTGCCCCACCAGCTCGGTTGGCGAGGTCTGAACGGCGCTAAACCACAGCACCAGGCCGTAAAAACCGCCTACCCCACTCCAGAAAAAATCGTGGCGGCGGTGCACTTCGGGAAAGAAAAAGGCGGCTCCGTAGAGGGCAATGCTGCCCAGCCAAACCGCGATCGCCAGAACCTGAACCCCCATACCGCTTGGTGCATCCGCAATCTCAACACCACTACTCTATCGCGGCTGACTCAGCCGGGGATGACAAGGTAGCCGTTCTAGGTGAGAATCTCCCCAGCACTGGCATCAACTCGCTCATCTACCCATCTACCCATCTACCCCTAGGCCGCCCCCGCCTTCTTAGAAAACAGCACCAAAATGGTCTTGACAATGAGCTGAATGTCGTAGGCCAGGCTCCAGTTCTTCTGGTAGTCCAGATCCATTCGAATCACATCCTCAAACTTTTTCACCGTTGAGCGACCGTTCACCTGCCACTCGCCAGTCATGCCGGGCTTAACGTCCAGGCGCTGCCACTCAGGCACCTTGTACTGCTCAATTTCGTCGGGGGTGGGCGGGCGAGTGCCCACCAGGCTCATATCGCCCCGCAGCACGTTCCAAAACTGGGGCAGTTCATCCAGGCTGGTGCGACGCAGAAAACGGCCTACTTTGGTAATGCGGGGGTCATTTTCGTTCTTGAACAGCGGCCCCTCTAGCTCGTTTTCAACCTGAGCCTTGAGGGCTTCGGCATCGGTCACCATCGAGCGAAACTTCCAAATCTCAAAGCGCTTGCCCATCCAGGAGCACCGCACCTGCTTAAAGAGGATGGGGCCGCCGTCTTCGAGCTTGATCGCAAGTACAATCGGCACCGACAGGACCGCAGTAATAGCCAGGCCGACCAGGGCTCCGACGATATCTAGAGCACGCTTGCCTCTGGACGTAACCGACGGATGCGCCGTCAGCGCCACAAACCGCATCTCAGGCTTGGGGGCCGGGGCTTCTGGCTCCCCGGAAACGGCTTCAAAGGTGAAAAGCTGCTCTAGATCGGTGAGAGCCAGCACCATACGAACCTGTTCCTGCACGCCTCGCAGCACCATCTCTACGCCCTTGGCTTTACAGGTGCGGTAGCAGATGACCAGGGCACCCAGGCCGCTGCTGTCGATGAATTCGGTTTGGCTGAGATCGATGATGATGGATTCAGGGACTGGCTGACTGAGGCAATGGCGCTTGACCTGTTGCTCAAACTCAACCGCCTCGACAACGGTTAGGGTAGATGGCACGCCAACGACACAAACGGTGTCCAGATCCTCGGTCGCGGACTGGTGGGCAGCTACTTGTGGATCCTGATCTGGAGCAATGGATGAGGTCATACCGACATCCCTGGTAATAGTTAGTGCAGTGGTTACTGTGAGGGTTCCCCCAACAATGGAAACTATAGAAGTCTCTTCCAGGGGTTGCCCTGCCTCCGACCCCAACTTCAACGAGTCTTAATGAGTCGTTGAGGAGTTGGTTAGGAACAGCTGCGTGTTCCTTCCCTTGACGGACGCAGGGCGTTGCGGTTCCAAATCAGGCTCTGTTGCTCCCTAAGCTACCAGCAACTGCCGTAGTACGTAGGGCAGAATGCCGCCGTGGCGGAAGTACTCTACTTCGTCTAGCGTGTCAATGCGGCAGAGCAGGGGCAGCGTGGTCGTGTCACCCTCGACCCGGTGGATTACCAGGTTGACCGTCATACCGGGCTGAATGCCGCCACTGAGGCCGGTCAGGTCAAAGGTTTCGCGGCCGTCCAGATGCAGCATGCCCCGGTGTACGCCCTCTGTGAACTGTAGCGGCAGCACGCCCATGCCCACCAGGTTGGAGCGGTGAATGCGCTCAAAGCTCTCGGCTACCACCGCCTTAACCCCCAGCAGCCGAGTGCCCTTAGCGGCCCAGTCGCGGGATGAGCCGGTGCCGTATTCTTTACCCGCAATCACCACCAGAGGAGTATCGCTGGCCTGGTACTTCATCGCCGCATCATAGATAGACATGTCGGTACCGTCGGGCATGTAGCGGGTCACCCCGCCGGAGGAGCCGGGCACCATCTCGTTTTTGAGCCGAATGTTGGCGAAGGTGCCGCGCATCATCACCTCGTGGTTGCCCCGCCGCGACCCGTAGGAGTTGAAGTCGGCAGCGGTCACGTTGTTGCCCACCAGGTAGCTGCCGGCGGGGCTATCGGTTTTGATCGCCCCGGCAGGGGAGATGTGGTCGGTGGTGATGCTGTCGCCCAGAATGGCCAGGGGACGCGCCCCGACGATATCGGCAAAGGCCTGACCGTTGACGCTGGGGGCCATACCCTCAAAGTAGGGTGGGTTTTGGACGTAGGTGCTGTCGCCGCTCCAGGCGTAGGTCTGGCTTTCGGGGGTGGCGATCTGCTGCCAGTCGGCGGTGCCGGTAAACACGTTGCCGTAGCGGCTGCGGAACATCTCGGGGGTGAGGGCCTCAGCCATAACGGCTCGAATTTCGGCGCTGGTAGGCCAGATATCTTTTAGGTAGACCGGACGGCCCTCGGGGTCTTGGCCGATGGGGTCGGTTTTGAGGTCGATGGCCAGGCTGCCTGCGATCGCATAGGCCACCACCAGCGGCGGCGAGGCCAGGTAGTTGGCTTTAGTGTGGGGGCTGACTCGGCCCTCAAAGTTGCGGTTGCCCGACAGCACCGCACCGACGACCAGATCGTTGCTGTCGATGGCGTTAGCAATGGGGCCAGACAGGGGGCCAGAATTGCCAATGCAGGTGGTACAGCCGTAGCCCACCAGGTTAAAGCCCAGGGCATCCAAGTCTTCCTGGAGGTTGGCCTTTTCGAGGTAGTCGCTCACCACCTGGCTGCCGGGGGCCAACGAGGTTTTGACCCAGGGCTTGACGGTCAGCCCTTTCGCGCGCGCTTTGCGGGCAACCAGGCCAGCCCCAATCATCACCGAGGGGTTGGAGGTGTTGGTGCAGCTGGTGATAGCAGCGATCACCACGTCGCCATCGGTGAGGCTGTAGTCGGTACCGGCCACCGGCACCGATCGCTTCTCGGCGTAGGGTTTGCCGCTAAAGGCGGGGAAGTCAGAATCCTTAAACTGACTGGCCAAGGCCGCCAGAGTAACCCGGTCCTGGGGCCGCTTTGGCCCGGCCAGAGACGGTTCTACGGTGGCTAAATCCAGCGCCAGCGAGTCGGTAAAGACGGGGTCGGGGGAGTTGGCCTCGCGCCAGAGCCCCTGGGCCTTGGCGTAGGCCTCAACCAGGGCGACGCGATCGGGGGCGCGGCCCGAAAATTCTAAATAGTGAATTGTTTCGCTATCGATGGGGAAGAAGCCGCAGGTCGCGCCGTACTCGGGGGCCATATTGGCGATCGTGGCGCGATCGGCCAGGGTGAGGTGGTCGAGGCCGTCGCCGTAGAATTCCACAAACTTGCCCACTACCCCTTTGGCCCGCAGCATTTCGACCACGGTGAGCACCAGGTCTGTAGCAGTGGCCCCCTCGGGCAGGGAGCCGGCGAGCTTGAAGCCCACCACTTCTGGAATCAGCATGGAGATGGGCTGACCCAGCATGGCCGCCTCGGCCTCAATGCCGCCCACGCCCCAGCCCAGCACCGAGAGGCCGTTGATCATGGTGGTGTGGCTGTCGGTGCCGACCAGGGTGTCGGGGTAGGCAATGGTTTCGCCGTTTTCATCCTTTGTCCACACCACCTGGGCCAGGTACTCCAGGTTGACCTGGTGACAGATGCCGGTACCCGGCGGCACCACCCGAAAATTGTCGAAGGCGTTCTGCCCCCAGCGCAGGAAGGCGTAGCGCTCAAAGTTGCGCTGAAATTCTTTCTCGACGTTTTGGCCAAAGGCGTCGGCGCTGCCGAAGGAATCGACCATCACCGAGTGGTCGATCACCAGATCTACGGGTGACAGGGGGTTGATCTTGTCGGGATCGCCGCCCAGATTTACCATGGCGTCGCGCATGGCGGCCAGATCGACCACGGCAGGTACGCCGGTAAAATCTTGCATCAGCACGCGGGCGGGTCGGTAGGCAATCTCGCGCGTGGAGGACTGCGTTTGCAGCCAGTCGGCCACCGCCTGCACATCTGCCGCCGTGACCGATCGCCCGTCTTCGTGGCGCAGCAGGTTTTCGAGCAACACCTTGAGGCTGAAGGGCAGGCGGCTGATGTCACCCAGGCTGGCGGCAGCGGCGGGCAGGCTGTAGATGGTGTAAGTGGTGCTGCCTACGGTGAGGTGGGTTTTGGCGTCGAAACTATTCACAGGGCTGTTCACAGGGCTTGGGCTCTCCGGGTCGCGACGGGCATAGTTAGCGTTGCGATCTTATTACATCCGCTGCCCTGCTGTGCTGTAGGCTGTGTTGCTAATCGAGCCCCAGGGAGCAATCTGCTCTAGCGGGTTGACCCTTTAGAAAATAGGCCGCCAAACAGCGATCGCTTTTCGGCAGAAGGCTTAACGACCGACCCAGCGCCGCCAGCGCTGCGACCTGGAGTATCGGCCACTGTTACATTGAGCTGCTGGGCATACTTGAGGGCGACGGCGTTTTTAGGGTTGAGGCGCAGCGCCTGTTTAAAGTGCACCTTGGCCATTCCCGTCAGCTTGCTGAGCAAGTAGGCCTGCCCGATCAGGCAGTGGTAGCTGCTGTTTTGCGGATCGATTTTGAGGGCATCTTTGAGTTCCTGAATAGCCGCCTGCACGTTTTTGCCCTTGAGATACTCCTGGGCCCGGCTGTAGTGGCGCTCGGCGTACATCAACCCCGACGCTGGCTTACCGTCGGAGGGCGAGTCGGAGAGCGGCGCAGGCGAATTAGGCACTGAGGTGGCGGTCATCAGTCCGGATCGCTTTTCGCGAATGACCGGGGATCCCATCTTGCGGCGTAGATAGACCAGGTTTAGTTCGCTCAGCTGCTGGGTGCAGGCTTCAAAATCGACCACTGACTTGTACTGGCAATCGCACAGCCGATCGACCGCCTGCTCGTAGAACACGTCTACCTCAGGCTCGGGCACCTCCAGCAGCTGTTTGCTTTGCTCACCCGTGGGGTTGAGCGGCTGATCGCGGCTCAGGCGACGCACCTTGAAGCGCAGCATGGCCAAGACTTCGTTGCGGCTTTTATCCTGCTTCAACCGCTGGTAGGCGGGGTTGACCAGCTTGGGCAGCACCTGGTCGGCAAACTGACGCAGCTCTGGTGCCACATGCATTAACGCGTCGGGATGGAGCTGTTTAGCAACAGTTCGATAGCGCTTGAGAATACGGCGCTCGTCGGCGGCTACAGATAGCCCCAGCAGCGCGTAGGGGTCGGTAAATCGTTTCAGCCACTCAGGGGAGAAGGCAGCGTGGGACATTCAGGGGTAGAACTAGGGGGGCTCTTTGTTATCTTCACGGATTAATGCTAACCCCATACTGGAATCCGAAGGCCAATGTCGATTCTTTACGCCAGGCTTATACTGGTTTCACAAGCTGGTTCAAAGTCAGTTCAAAGGTTTAAATTTCACGGGCTTCAAAGGTGGCGAAGCAATGTTGGCACAGCGTTCCCGTCGAACAGCCGTTTTCCTAGCCTGGGCTGGGGTGTTTACTCCGGTGTCAGGCTTTCATAAGTTTTACCTGGGCCAGCCCTTCTGGGGTGCTCTCTATCTGCTGCTCAGCTGGACGCAAATTCCTCGGGTGGCTTGCGTCATTGAGGGCTTTATGCTGTTAGCCCAGCCCTCAGATGCCTTTGGCGCGATCGATGTTTCGGCCCAAGAAGCCAAAGCTGGCCTCGACCCAAAACAAATTAATGCCCTGGCAGAAGCCCTGCGAGAGCTAGATACGCTGCGTCAGGAGGGGCTGATCTCAGAGCTTGAATTTGAGCAGAAGCGCCGCCTGCTGCTCGATCAGGTAGCCTAGCTGTAGAAAACAGGCATTGACCAGTCAGTAGTGAGCAGGTAGGTTGTGCTGAAGCGTTGGCAAACTCTGAGGGCGCAGCTCGATCCCCTCGCTAATCGGCTGAACCAGGATCCAAACTATCGGCTGCGGTCTTACCAGGAAGTAGATCAGGCCGCTCGCCTGGGCTTTACCGTTGACGTGAATCGGGCCACGGTAGACGACTGGCTACAGCTGCCGGGGCTGTCGATTCGGCAGGCTCAGGGATTGGTGCGCTTGCGCCAGGCGGGGGTTCAGTTTCACTGTTTAGAAGATGTGGCGGCGGCTTTAGGGGTCGCTGCAGCCCAGCTCATTCGCCTGGCCCCGGTGCTGTCGTTTTGCTACTACGACGACCACAGCGGTACCCTACCCGGCCTCAGCCTAAACCAGGCGACGGTGGCCCAGCTCTGTGCGGTGCCGGGGATGTCGCCAGCGCTGGCTCAGGCGGTAGTGCAGGAGCGATCGCACCGTGGGCCCTACCGAGATCTCGCTGACCTACAGCGCCGCCTGGGGCTACCCCCCGATCTGGTGCAAACCCTTATGTATTACCTGCGCCCTTAGCCATTGGGGCCTACCAGCGCTAGCCAATTTCCTTGGCATAGCACCAATAGCGACAGCCACAACCGGGACGGCGAATTAGTGTACAGCCATTGCCTACGGACTACCTGTGCCAACGTCCTAACATTTGTGATGGCTATGTTATAGCGAAATAGCTGTAGCAATGCTGACAACAAATAACAGCTTGAACCTGTTTTATAGGATTGCCCTAGGCAGATTTCAGGTCTGGTATTGGGTTAGTTCTATGCAGGTATTTATGATCTTGGCGTACAGCAACAAAACGATAAATTGCGATCGCGATTTGCGATCGCCGAACAATCCCCAATCCTTACTTTGCAAAGAGTTTGAGACGTTTTAAGGAACCATAAGCCGAACTTAATTTCACTGGGGTATTGTGTAATCGAGAGAAATGTTTTAGAACTTCAATCAAGTTCAAAAAATACGGCTTTTGATTCTTAAGAAAACAAGTAATTTCTGCTGGAGTTAGCGCCATGGTAGTAGCCTCACCTCCTCCAACTAAAACCCTGACTGACGAAGAGCTGCGTAAAATGCAGGCCTACTGGCGAGCCTGCAACTACCTTGCCGCGGGCATGATTTACCTGCGCAGCAACCCCCTGTTGAAAGAACCCCTTCGGGCTGAGCATGTTAAGTACCGGCTGCTCGGCCACTGGGGTGCTTCCCCGGCCCTCAGCTTTACCTACATCCACTGCAATCGGCTGATCAAAAAGTACGACCTGGATATGATCTTTGTGGCCGGCCCTGGTCACGGTGCGCCGGGGGTGCTGGGTCCGGTCTATCTAGAGGGAACCTACTCCGAGATTTATCCCGACAAGAGTATGGATGAAGACGGCCTGCGCCGCTTCTTCAAGCAGTTTTCCTTCCCCGGCCACATTGGCAGTCATGTGACCCCCGAAACCCCTGGGTCAATCCACGAGGGCGGTGAGTTGGGCTACAGCATCTCCCATGCCTACGGGGCGGTGCTCGACAACCCAGACCTAATTGTCACCTGTGTGGCGGGCGACGGTGAGGCTGAAACCGGCCCGTTGGCCACCTCCTGGCACTCTAACAAGTTCATCAACCCGGCTCGCGACGGGGCGGTGCTGCCGATTCTCAACCTGAATGGCTACAAGATTGCCAACCCTAGCATTCTCTCCCGCGTGTCCCATGAAGAGCTGGAGTGCTTGTTCAGAGGCTACGGCTACACCCCCTACTTTGTCGAAGGCAGCGACCCCGCCGAGATGCACCAGAACATGGCGGCGGTGATGGAAGAGTGCGTGCTCAAGATCAAAGAGATCCAGCGAGATGCCCGTGTCAACGGCAACCTGGAACGACCTCGCTGGCCGATGATTGTGCTGCGCACTCCCAAGGGCTGGACCGGGCCTAAAGACGTTGATGGCCACAAGGTGGAAGGGTTCTGGCGATCGCACCAGGTGCCCATGGGCGGCATGCACAGCAACCCCGAGCACCTGCGCCTGCTGGAAGAATGGATGCGTAGCTACAGGCCTGAAGAACTCTTTGACGAGAACGGCACCCTAGTTCCAGAGCTGAGAGATCTGGCTCCGGTCGGCCACCGCCGCATGAGTGCCAATCTGCACGCCAACGGCGGTATGCTGCGCAAGGCGCTGAAAATGCCCAACTTTCGCGACTACGCCATCAACGTGCCTAAGCCCGGCAGCGTTGAGTTTGAGAACACCAAGGCATTGGGCATTCTCATGCGCGACGTGATGCGCGACAACCCCACCAATTTTCGCCTGATGGGGCCAGACGAAACCGCCTCTAACCGACTAAACGCCGTCTACGAAGTCACTAAAAAGGCCTGGATGGCCGACTTTTTGCCTGAAGACCTCGACGGTGGCGAACTCTCCCGCGAGGGCCGGGTGATGGAAATGCTCAGCGAGCACACCCTGCAGGGCTGGCTGGAGGGCTACCTGCTGACCGGTCGCCACGGCCTGTTTCACACCTACGAGGCTTTTGCCCACGTGGTTAGCTCGATGTTTAACCAGCACGCCAAGTGGCTGGACATTTGCAAAAACCATGTACCCTGGCGGCGATCGGTGTCGTCGCTCAACATTTTGCTGTCGTCGCTGGTGTGGCGGCAAGACCACAACGGCTTTAGCCACCAGGACCCCGGCTACGTCGATCTCGTCACCAACAAGAGCCCCGATGTCGTGCGGGTTTACTTTCCGCCCGATGCCAACTGCCTGCTGTCGGTGGCCGACCACTGCTTCCGCAGCGTTGACTACATCAACGTGATTGTCTCCGACAAGCAGAGCCACCTCCAGTACCTGACCATTGAGGAGGCGGTGACCCACTGCACCAAGGGCATCGGCATTTGGGACTGGGCCAGCAACGACGACTGTGGCACCGAGCCCGATGCGCCCGATGTGGTGATGGCCTGCTGCGGCGATATTGTCACCAAAGAATCGCTGGCGGCCACCGCCATTTTGAGGGAGGAGTTTCCCTTCTTGAAGGTGCGGTTTGTGAACGTGGTCGATCTGTTTACCCTGATCTCCCACGGGGAGCACCCCCACGGATTGAGCAACCGCGATTTTGACTCGCTCTTCACCCCCGACAAGCCGGTGATCTTCAACTTCCACGGCTACCCCTGGCTAATTCATAAGCTGGTGTACCGCCGCTCCAACCAGGAGCGCATTCACGTGCGGGGCTATAAAGAGCAGGGCAACATCAACACGCCGCTGGAGCTGGCGATCAATAACGAGATCGATCGCTTTAGCCTGGTAATTGATGTGATCGATCGCGTGCCCAAGCTGGGTTCGGCGGCGGCTCACGTCAAAGAAAAGATGAAAAACAAGATCATCGGGTGCCTCACCTACGCTCACACCGAAGGCAAAGACCAGGACGAGATTACTCACTGGCAGTGGCCCTACTAGGGTCGAGATTGACTCAGAAGCCCACTAACCGAAAGCGGTCTGGGAATCAGGCCGCTTTCAGTTTGATCGGTGATCTAGAGACGAGACGACATATAGCTACAGTCAATTAGATTAGGACGCAGCAGGACCGTCATTCCCGTGGCCACGGGAATCCATTAGAGAGCAGCTACTCCAGCGTAGATTCTCGCTTGCGCGGGAATGACGGTCAAAAGTCATCTTTGGTAACACGTCCTAATCGTGACGGCTACGGCTATACCAGTTCGCTGTCCTAGTCTGGGCCGCACTGGCCAGCACCGCCTCACGCGAACTGGCCAGTGTTCTAAATTTTAAGAAACATTGCGAGTTAGTTTGTGTAAACGTGCCGATTGTGGATCGCCTGTAAATGTGTTAGATTCTTTCCCAATTCAATAGTTACACTGCCTAATTCAGCTTTTGCTGAAGCGGAGGAACCAACCTTTGGGGCTTATCTCAGGGCGAATCGTATCGCCAGAGAAGGGGATCTCTCACCTCTCGCCCGTCAGCTAACTCCGTCGGCCTTGGGAGAGAACGTACTGGAAGCTTTTTCTAGCGCTATCCGTAGTTCTCCTACGACTGTTAACCCCCTCGGTGAAGGCTATTCATCGAAGGGTTTTTGTATAGCACCACAACAGGAGACAGGGTATGGAAACCTGGTCTGAGATCACCGCGTCGGTGATCTTTTTTGGGGTCTTGGCCCTGATTGCTACCGAGCGACTGCATCTGACGATCGCGGCCTTTTTGGGGGCGATGCTGCTGATTTTTCTGCACGTGTTGACCCTCGATCAGGCGATCGCCTACATCGGCCACAGTCACGCCACCCTGGCTCTATTTTTTGGGGTGATGGTGATGGTGCGCGCCTTTGAGCCAACCAAAATTTTTGAGTACCTGGCGACCCAGATGGTGATTATGGCGCGGGGGGAGGGCAAGCGCCTGTTGCTGGGCATTGTGGCCATTACCACCCCCGTCTGCGCCATGCTGCCCAACGCCACCACGGTAATGCTGCTGGCTCCGCTGATTCCGCCCATGGCGGCAGAACTCAACATCAACTTTGTGCCGCTGCTGATCTTGATGGTGTTTGTGGCCAACAGCGCTGGCCTGCTGACCATTGTGGGCGACCCGGCCACCTTTATTGTGGGCAGCTCGATCAACATGAGCTTTTTAGATTACTTGCTTAAGCTCAGCCTGGGGGGCGTGGTGGCGATCGCGACCATTGTGGTCATGCTGCCCATTCTCTTTCCCAATACCTGGCACAAGAAGCTGGATGACCTCGACCACTTGCCCCGCCCGGTGGTCAACCACCCCCGCATGCTGGCTCTGGGTAGCGCGATTGTGGGGCTAGTGCTGGTGCTCTTTGTGGTGGGCGACAGTCTGCCGGTGCCCATTTCACCGGCGGCGATCGCGCTGCTGGGGGCCGCCCTCTGCCTGCTGCTGACTCACCACAGCGGTATCGACACCGTGCAAAACATTCTGCGCGATGTCGACTGGAGCACGCTGGTCTTTTTTATGAGCGTGTTTGTGCTGATTGGCGGTCTGCAAGAAACCGGGGTGATCAGTTCGGCCTCAGGTTTATTAGGGGTCGTAATCGGTCAAAACATAGCCCTGGGGTCCATGCTGCTGCTGTTTGTAACCGGCATTCTCTCCAGCCTGATTCCCAACATTCCCCTGGTGGTGGCCATGGTGCCGCTGCTGAAGGAGTATCTGGTGAATGTGAATCTGGCCGGGCCAGAGCTGCTGTCGCCCGACTTTGCCGGGCAGATACCGCCTGAGATTTTGCCCCTGTTCGGGGCGATGATGTTTGGGGCCACCCTGGGCGGCAACGGCACCCTGGTGGGTGCGTCGTCAAACATCGTGGCGGCGGGCATCGCCGAGCAGCACGGCAAGCCAATTTCCTTTCGGCTGTTCTTGAACTATGGCCTGCCGCTGATGGCGCTGCAACTTGTCGTCATCAGCGTCTATGTGGGGGTCCGATTCTTGCTGTAGCGGGCCTAGGTCAGGGGCGAACTGCGGGATAGGATGGGTTTGCCTCTGGTTATGTGGCGACTGTCAAACTATCCCTGAAAGGATCTAATGCGATGTCAACCGATCAGATAACCTGGAGCACCTGGCAGGAGTTCAGGTCTGCCCAGCAGGAGGCGGTCTTAGCGGCGGGTACAGCCGCCCACATTCCCGTCACCATTCGCTATATCGATCGGGGGGAGGCCAAGCTCGGCACCGTTTTGCTGATGCACGGCATACCCACCTGGGGCTACCTCTACCACGCCGTGATTCCGCCGCTGGTGCAGGCCGGCTATCGCGTTTTGGCCCCCGATTTTTTGGGCCACGGCTGGTCAGACCGCCGCGATCGCTTTGATCGATCGTTTCAAGATCAGGCCCGTATGATTCTGGCCCTGCTGTCATCGCTGGGCCTGGAGCGGGTGGATGTGGTGGGCCACGATACGGGCGGTGCGGTAGCGCTCATCTTGGCGATCGAGCACCCGGCGGTGGTCAATCGCCTGGTGATTACCAATGCGGTCTGCTACGACCGCTTTGACGACGACATGCTCGACTTTGGCCATCCGCTGCGGTGGAAGCCGCGCCCAGTTGCCGAGCTAGTTGCCGCCCTTGAGGAAAGCCTGGCCGCTGGTCTGTCTAACCAGAGCCAGCTCACCGCCGAGTTCCGGGCAGGCATTATTGCGCCCTGGGCCAGCGAAGAAGGCAAACTGAGCCTGCTGCGCAATGCCGCTGCCCTCAATGCCAACCAAACCATGGCGCTGGTCGATCGCCACGGCACCATTACCGCCCGCACTCTGATTTTGTGGGGCATGGATGACCCCTGGCAGCGGTTAGAAGACGGCAGACAGCTGGCCAGCGAGATTCCCGGAGCCATATTTCAGCCCCTTGAGCAGGCCTCTCACTGGGTGCAGCAGGATGCCCCAGAGCGTTTTACTCAGGCGTTGCTAGATTTTTTTGCTGGTTAAAGAAAGGGGAAAGGCATCCCTGTCGCCAAAGCTCTGGAGCAATTGGCAATGCGCTTCCCAAGACGTACCTGCCCTGTTACTTACTCTTTTTGTTTTTCTTAGCTTTCTTTCCTTTCCCCTTCCTGCCGTTCCTCTGAAAATAGCTGGAGCCAGCCTGGGCCAGAATAGATTTCACCTGGCTGATGGCATCATCGATCACGTCAGCGACAGCTTCCTGGGTAGCGGTAGCGGTAGCCTGGGTCACACCGACGGCATGACCTGCGGCGCGTTGCGTTTGATCGGCTGTATTTCGGGTTCCAGCGATCGCGTTTTCAATCTGACTAACAACAAAGGCTCGCGTTTGGTCCGCACGCTTATCGGTTTCGTCAACTAAATCGTCAACCTGGGCTTGAGCAATACCTGCCGTCACAGCCGTTTTTTCTTTAGCGTTTTCTAGGCCCCGATCGGCTCGATCTTTCACCGCAGATCGACCGTTGGTTACGGCGCTTTCTACCGCATCAAGCGCATTGGCTGCCGGTGAGGTGGCGTCGGCGATCGCCTCCTTCAGCCCGCCAGCAACGTTTTTAAGCGAATCATTGATAGGGGTGAGCTGGTTTTGAAGCGTCTCTTTAGGATTTGATTGAGCTACCGACTTAGACATCTTGTTAATAGCAACCTGCGAAATCTCGGCAATCAAAGCCGTTGCTACTGCTGCGCCTAGATCTCGCACACTCATGCCCAAAACTGTAGTATCGCCTTGAGAGTTCTGGCTCTCTAGCTGATTAGACTTGGCCTTCTTTTTGCTCTTCTTCTTAGACCCCATGGTGTAACCTCTCGTTCTCGCTCGATAAGACATATCGTTAAAGGGCAGCAGATTTAAGCAACCACCTGGGCAGCTACATTTGCCTGATAGAATGACGCGCCGCCTCGGGCCTAGCTTTTGCGCCAGAGCCTCTCATCTTAGTAGCGGCTTAACCTGAACGTGTCTGTTCGGAGAGAGAGATGCGGTACGGCGAAGGTCCAAAACGACAGCAACAAATATGGCTGTTACCCAAGCAAAGTCAATAGAAATGGTTATTCTCAAGGCGGTCGTCCATGCGCTAGCGCGGTACCCCCGACGATAACAACAGCTATAGCCGTTCCCTGAGCGAAGCCGTCGGTGTTCGCGGGGCGAGTGCTCGGCACTCAGCCACCCCAAAGGGGCTAGGGACGGCTACTTTTAGATACAGTTCAAATTGGCACCTGCTGTTTTTCGACCGGCAAACCACCATTTCTTACCCTGGTCTGAGTCAAAGCTCTTACCTGGTGCAGATGCTACGCTTAAGGCATATTTTTCTTCGGGGCCGATCTAATGCGCGTAGAAGCTTGCTGTCAGGCCCTGCTTGAGCACCTGTTGCCCGATCTTGACCCTCAGCAGCAGGGCCTCTGCATCGATGTTGGGGTCGGTACCTTTGCCTTTTATTGCGAGCTGTTTGCTCGGCTAGGGTTTACCACCGTAGCGGTAGAACCTTTCCCAACCGACAAGCTGCGGGCCGTTTGCGGGCAGTACCCAATTCAACTCATAGAGCAGTGCCTCTCGGATCAGGTGGGTACTCAGACCCTGCACATGGGCCAGTTTGCCAATCTAGCCAACAGCAACTTTAGTTCGCTGGCGGCTGACTGGTTTGGAGCTTCAACCACCACCCGCTCGGTGCCCACCCTAAACCTTGCCGCGTTGCTCAAGCATGTAGCCGCTGCTCGCATTACCGCCTTTAAGCTCGATATCGAAGGGTGGGAACCCGTGGTGATTCAGCAGTTTGCCGAGCTGCCTGCCGAGCTAATGCCTCAGGTCGTCATGTTTGAGTACGGCGGCGGCAGCAGCCGCGCCTTGGGAGCAAAAGGCTGGTCGCCCCGATTTTTTGAGGGTACTATGACCTGCCTAAAGACTCTGCAGCAGCTAGGGTACGACTTTAGCGTCATGGTTGACTACGCCTCGGGCACTCAGGCCAAGGTGTTTGACCTGCAGTCCTTAGATTTGGCTCACGAGTCGCCTTTCTATGCCAACGGGGTCTATGGCAATATTCTCTGCTTTTATCGGCAGCGCTTTTCAAGCGCCATCATTCACCGCGTCTGTGCCCCCTACGGCGGCGGCTTTGCCAACTGGTTAATTAGCAGGCTTGTGTCGTAAAAGCGTGCCTCAGGGACCGTCACCAGTTAAATTGCTAGTGGCTAGAGAATCAGTGGTTAAAAGCCCTTAGCTTGCTTTTTGGGCGACGTAACAGCGCTGACGGGCAGAGGACTGTGGACAGGCTTGATGGTACGCCTAGGGCATGCGCTATCGCCCCAGACCATCAGGAACCTGCTCATCGTCGTAGTAGTTCCACAGGGAGGCCACCGGTTCTTCTACTTCAATGTTGGTGCCAACGGGGTTGGTGCCAACGGGGGCATCGGCAGCGGCAACTAAAAAGGCGTTGGGATCAGCCTGATAGGCGGCAAGTAGGGCTTTTTCTTCTATCGACAGGTCGGGGGAACTGTCTTGCTCCATTTCTAAAAACGTGGTTTCTACCAGCTCCATTTGCTCTTCAGCAACGCTGAGTTCGTGGTGGGTCTCACCGTTGAGCAGCTGCTCCAGGGGTTGTAGCTCGGCTACATGATTTGAGAGAGTCTGCAACCGCTCTTCATAGGTTTTAGTCAGCTGCTGTAGCTCCTGCAGGTGCTGAGCGGCCTGCTGATCGAGGCGGGCCTGCAGCGCGGCTTTTTCGGTTTCTACGGCTTTGAGTTTGGCCTGGTGATCTTTGAGCGCCTTGAGCAAGGGCACAACTTGCCCTTTTAAGGTCATATGATCGACATCGAGCTGGTGAAACCGCTCAGAAAGGCTGACGTAGGCGCGGCACAGGCGAGTGTAGCGCTCCACCATCTGATTGACGTGCTGAAAGTTTCTCACTGCCGTCTCCAGGCGATCGGTGGCCATAGCAACATCCTGTCCGTAGGAGTTAAGGAAGCCAGGACGAAACCCTTCCGCAACTTCGGC
Organism: Nodosilinea sp. AN01ver1; assembly: GCF_050565655.1. Lineage (NCBI taxonomy): Bacteria > Bacillati > Cyanobacteriota > Cyanophyceae > Nodosilineales > Nodosilineaceae > Nodosilinea > Nodosilinea sp. AN01ver1. The sequence goes on from NZ_JBNXVS010000028.1 coordinate 40,386, forward strand.
AAAGGAGTCGTACTGTCAGGTAGCCTCTTAACTACCACGGTTGTCCCTAAAATTTCAAGCCTTAGCAGATACATTGACACCGAAAATTTAGCGACTTGACTCAATCATCAAACATACTTACCCAAGCTGGTTGTTTTTCAGAAACGGTTTTAGTTAATGTGTCAGAATGATTGGGTTACTACCAGCCCATTTTTGCCCCCCCCACTGGCAGTGCTGTGCGTACCTACAAAAGCCAGAAGATCGACCAGAACGCTGATTATCCCTGCCCCTGTCGCCGGAATGGCTGCATTAAGCCCATTACCCTGACCGAGGCCTTTGGCTGCGATCGCTGCCAGCAAATTTTTGTCGTGCAAGACGACGGCTACGTGATTGAGCAGCTCTCTACCCACTATCCCTACAAGCGCATCTGGCGGTGGACGGGGCAGCAGTGGCGGCTCGATCGCTCCTCCCTGAGCGTCAGCTACCTGCCCCTGGTGGTGCTGGCGGCCTTTGGGGTCATGGTATTCTTTTTGCTGTTGGCCACTCTGCAAACCCCCGACGGTGCCCAGTCCATAGCGCGATTGCTGACCACCCTGGCGGTATCGCTCGCGGTGGTAGGCATGTTTTGGCTGGCCTCACGGCGGTAGAACTATGGTAGAACTAGCCACCCAGGCCGACTTTAGCGCTGCAGTCGAGCAGGTGCGTCAGGCCAGCCACATTTTGGTAGCAGCTGGGGCAGAAACCCAGAGCCGCCTGCTTGAGGCCGTGGCCAACGCTGTTGAGGCCAGCCTTGACGACATTCTTGAAGCCAACACCCTAGATCTTGAGGCCAGCCTCGATATGGCCGTGCCGGAGCGGGTGCTGGACTGGCTCAAGCTCACCCCCGAGCGGCTGCAAACTACGGCCAAAATTCTGCGCCGACTGGCCTATCTGGGCGACCCGCGCGGGCTATTGCACCCTGCTCCCAGCCGCTTGAGCAAGGCCGTGGCGGGCTATGGTCAGGTTGTGCCCCTGGGCGTGGTGGCGCTGGTCTATGAGGCGTTTCCAGAACTGGCGGCGATCGCAGCGGGGCTGAGTCTGCGCACGGGCAACGGCCTCATTCTCAAGGGCAGCAACGAGGCTGGTCAGACCAACCAGGTGATTTTGCAGGCTCTGCACCAGGCTATAGATCAGGTGGGGTTGCCTCAGCACTGCATTCTCTCCCTCACCGAAGAGCAGGGCGATGTCGCTCGCTCGTGGCTGCTGCAAGATCCCGGTGTCGATTTGATTATCCCCTACGGGCGACCGGGGCTGGTGCAGCAGGTCGTACGCCAGGCCGGGGTGCCGGTACTGCCCACGGCCATGGGCAACTGCTACCTCTACTGGTCGGCCTCGGGCCAGCTCGACACCGTCACCCACATGATTTTAGACAGCCATCGGGGTGAGCCCGACGCCGTCAATGCGATCGAAAAGGTGCTGGTGCATCGGGGCTGCAGCCCCTCGGCCCTGGCGCAGCTGTGCCACACCCTGTGGGATCAAGACTTTGAGGTGCTCGCCAACGAGGCCCTGCTGGCCGATCTACCCAACGTTAAACCCACCACCGCCGCCGATTGGAGCCGCCCCTTTTTAAGCAAAACCGTTGCTTTTGGCCTGGTTGAGAATGTTCAAGCCGCCGCCGCTTTGATCAATCGCCACAGCAGCGGTCACGCCAACGCCATTGCCACCGAGGCCTATGCCGAGGGCAGCCGCTTTACTCAGCTAACCACCAGTGCGGTGGTCTACGTCAACACCTCGCCTCGCTTTGTGCGCAACCCGGCCCAGGCCGCCGCGATCGCCCTGGGTATGACCGCCCAGCGAGGCCGCTGTAGTGGCTTTGTCGGCTTGAACGCACTGCTCACAACCCAACATGTTTTGCAGGGCCTAGAGTAGGTTGTGAACGTTGTTGATTGGGCTGCGTTGATTGGGCTGCGAGCATTGGCAGTCGATGTAGCTGTCGCCACGAAAGTTAGAACGTTTTCACTCGGAACCAGGCGATGGCAATAGGCCAGTTCGCGGCCCTGGTCTTGGATTACAGACGGCCAGTACTGTCCCGAGTAAACTGGCCAACATTACAAACGGCTCTCTGATGCTGGGTGCATCCCAACTTTTGCTGGGTGCATCCCAACTTTGCAAATTCATGGATTGGATGGACGGTTGGCCCGTCATGCCCGTGCCAACGGGCATCCAATCAAGAGTAGTTGCTACTCAGTCGATTCCCGCCTCCGCGGAAATGACAGGCACGATTCCTGTTCCAAATCAATAACGCAGCACAGTTACAAGACTGGGATGTATGCTCTGATGCCTGCAGCCCAGCCGTTTACAGCTTTAACCGCAAAGCGTTAATTTCATCGGCAATATACTGGCCGACGACTTGTCCAGAACACTTGGTCTCCCACCAGGCTAAGGTTTGCTTATGGAGCGACTGCAGCAGCATTGGGTTGTTGAGCAGCTTGGTCAACACCGGCTCTAAATTTTGCCAGCTGCCAATTTGAATAATGGGGGCACCGTTATAAAACCAGCGGGACGGCAGCGATTCTGCGATAATGACACAGCCGTAGCGCATGGCCTCAAACAGCCTGTAGGTTTCCAGAGTAGTTCCCCTTGGAGCCAAACAAATTTTGGCATTCATTAAGTTTTGGCTGTAAGTGCTCTGGGGGTTGTAGTTGGCCCCAGCGAAACCTTCTACCAGGGTCAAATGAACTTGAAATTGAGGATTTTTGGCTTTGAACTCTTTAAGGTTAGCAACCATTTCCTCACGCGAGTGGGCTTTTGGCGTTTTAGACCAGTACCGCAGTGACCAGGCAGGATACTGATGCTGGACAACGCTACCATCAAAAAACACATCGAAAGTACGATCCTGGATGGGTTTGATCGGCAGGTTTTCAGAATTAAAATAGCCTGGGGGAATATCGTAAATGGGAACTATTTTGCTTCTTCCTAAAAGCAGAGACTTGGTTTTCTTGAGCCTGTAGCGTATTTTTCTGGCAAAGCGATGGGCAAAGTTTTTAGCCGACTGGCCCAACACCAATACTTTAAAGTAGGATAGTTTCAAAAGGGGACGATAAAGGTTTAGCTGCTCACGGATTTGACGAGTTCCGTAGCATTTAAACACTCCGCCAACCTTGTCAATATAGTTCGGAATGCGGTAAAATTCGTCACCTAATATTAAAACAAAAACGTTTTCGCCATAGGAAGGCATTTCCTTCATCTCAATCATGGTGACATAGAAAACCAAACCCTGGTTGGGCAAAATGCGATCAACAGCCTGCAGCACTTGACTGAAATAGTCGACAAACCCACAGTTTCCAGGCTCAGGATCGTAAATATCCCATGGCACCAAATTTTTGTCTATGTATATAAAAAACTGATTAGCGCTCGAACCAAGCAAATGGTCAAGTCCTATGTTTGACGTGCTAATGTCATACTGGCTATGGCGCTTTTTTAGCATATTTTTACCTAATTTTGTTAATGCAATTTTTGCTGTTTTTCAATAAAGCTCGAGAAAACTAATCGATTATGCTGATCTCATCTGCGCACAGCTTAATTGTAGAGTCATTACGGTTCAGCTTCCCTACGAGCTGCCCGATTGCACACAAGAATTTTGCAAGTCAGATCTGATATTACTCAATCATTCGCCCACTTTTTGCTGTGCCTATTATTTTGTCAAACCTTTTTTTAATCGCTAATTTTAAAACCTAAAGTATTGTCTTGAGTGGCAGGCCTCGCCGCAAAGGTTAAAACACTTTTGGCAGCTATCTGTTATCAATGGCTAGATGCCAGATCGCCGCAAGTTTTTGTGGCTGGTCGTTGAACTGTCCTGAGCTAGCTGACCAAGGCTATAAACAGAGCTTTAGTCAACCTTTTAATTGAGTAATATGTGGTTGTACTTTCAATATTCAAGCCTTTGACACCCCTCGTTTTTAGCATTTAGAGTTCAAGACTCCCAAATTCAACAGCGCTTAAGCGTTAAAAACTCATTAAAAGCTAGGCTTATTTGCCTGAAAAACAAAGTCAAGCTTTCAACAAGAATCAACACATGCGCTGTTTAGCCAGGGAGCTTTTCCTAATGAATGCGAGCGCGACTTAAGCTGAGCTTAAGCCCGAATTCTGGAATCCTATACCCAGGCAAAATCATCAGTGATCTCTTTGTACTGAATTTCTCGTTATGTTTAATCAACTGGCCTGCTTTGTAAAAATGGCATAAACCATTTGCCAACTCTAAAAATTAGTGCATAGGCTGATTCCAGCTTGGGAGCCGTGATTTTTCCGCCGACAGAGCTTCGCTGTAGGCCTTAAGTTTTGTTTAGCCCTGAAAAGGTTTTGTATTCTGCTGTGGCCAAGGCACCAGCTGCACACCTGTAGTTCTGATCGCTGCAAGGAATCGTTGTCTAGGGGGCGATCGCCTGCTCCAGACGGTCAATGGCGCGATCGCCGCCGAAGCGGGCGGCAATGATGTCGTCGTAGGTGTCAGCGATAGTGACCACCGAGAGAATGCAGGTCTGAAGCTCCATCAAATCCATATTTTCGCCACCGAGCACGCTTTCGGCAAACAGCACCTGGTTAGCGTCGTCGAGGTGAAACGCGCCGAACCGCATGCGCCGATTTTCAGTGAGCAAAAAGTGCATCAGCTCGTGGTCGATGGTGCTGCCAATGGTGACGCAGCTGGTGGCCCGCACCGTAGCTAAATCCGCCGTTTCCCAGGGGTGTACCTCCCAGGGCAGCACCTCGATTTCGACCAGGGTAGACCCGTATAGGATGTCGATTTGGGGAACATCGGAGTGGATTCGCAGGCTGTTTTTAAACAGGGCCGCCGTTTGCAGGTAGTCGGCAACCTTGGTATAAGTAAGGGCCTGGACGTTGCTGGCGAAGGAGAGGGGCATGGTGAGGGGGAGGGTGGATGGGTAGCGGTTCCTGAGCGGAGTCGAAGGAGGGATGGGTGGATGGATAGGCGGGTGAGTCGGTTCCTGAGCGGAGTCAAAGGAGAGGGCATTGCCCACCATTAGCTTGGCGTGAAGCAACCAGCTTTTGGTCAGCCCCCTACATAATGAACATTTTTTGATCGAGGGATTTGGGGGCGTGGGAATCGGCAAACTGCTGGGGACTTTCGTCGGACTCTAGCCGCCCGTCGACCAGGTTGATGATGCGATCGGCCACGTCGAGAATGCGGTTGTCGTGAGTGACCATGAGAATGGTGCAGCCTTTTTCTTTGGCCAGGTGCTGCATCAGCGTTACCACGTCGCGGCCCGACTGCTTGTCGAGGGCGGCGGTGGGTTCGTCAGCCAGAATCAGCTGGGGCTGGTTGACCAGGGCGCGGGCGATCGCCACCCGCTGCTTTTGGCCGCCGCTCAGCGCTCCCGGCTTGTAGTCGGCCCGCTCGGCCAGCCCCACCTGACTGAGAATATCGACCGCCTGCTGCCGCTTGCCGCGAAAGTTGCCGGTCAGCTCCACGGCCATTTCTACGTTTTGGGCCGCCGTCAGCGACTCAAACAGGTTGTGGGCCTGAAAGATAAAGCCAATGTTGCGGCGAATTTCGACCAGCTGGCGATTGCCCAGGCCGACCAGCTCCTGCCCCAGCACTCGCAGGCTGCCATCGGTGGCCGATCGCAGCGCCCCGATCAGCGTCAGCAGGGTAGTTTTGCCCGAGCCAGAGGGGCCGGTCATAATCACAATTTGGCCAGGGTGCAAATCGAGGCTGATGTCGTAGAGCACCTGCTTGCGCAGGTCACCTTTGCCAAAGAAATAGTTGAGGTTGCACACCTGAATCGACGCCTCAGCGGCGACGGGCGAACTCGGGGTCGTGGATGGTGCCGTCATAGCCCAAATACCTCCGCTGGGTCAGTGCGCTGCACCTTACGTACCGCAATGGCACCGGAAATCAGGCACATAATGAACGTCATGATGTAAATGTTAGCGACTCGCTGCAGGGTCATCTGAAACAGCAGCCCGGTGACGGTGGCCCCCAGGTTATAAAACAGCGCGCTGATCAGCAGACCGGGGATAAACCCCAGCACCGACAAAATCACCGCCTCCTGAATCACCACCCCAAACAGGTAGGCGTTGTCGTAGCCGATTGCCTTCAGGGTGGCGTACTCCGACCAGTGGTCGGCCACGTCGGTGTAAAGAATTTGATAGACCAAGATAATGCCGACCACAAAGCCCATCGTGGTGAGCAGCGAAAAGACAAAGCCAATGTTGGTGTTTTCTTCCCAGTAGGTGCGCTCGCGGGCGATAAACCCCTCCGGGCCGTCCATGGGCAGCACCAGCACATCCTGGGGCAGGCCGTCGCGCAGGGTTTGCACCAGGATACCGACGTCGGTGCCGGGGGCCAGCTCAAGCAGGCCAATGTCGGCGGTGGCAAAGCTGCGCTCCTCTTCTTCGGGGCCGCGATTGGCAAAAAAGCGCAGAAAGTTTTGATCGCTCATGATCAAGTTGCCGTTGCCTGAGGCGAAGTCGGTGCCCAGGCTGAAGGTGCCGACAATGCGAATTTCGCGATCGGCCAGTTCGGTGACGACCCCTGTTTCGCGGGGGCCGACCTCGGCCCGCGATCGCTCGTCAATCAGGGCCGTGTTGGGCAGCCGTAGCTCCTGCTGTCGGGCCAGCACCTCGGGCATGGGCAGCACCGGGTCGGAGGGGTTGTAGGCAATTACCCGCACCGGGCGAGTTTTGCGGGTGTCGGGGTTTTTCCAGCGGGCATCGCTGAGGTAGATGGCGTAGGCTCCCTCCACGCCGTCGAAGGCCTGAGCCTGATACAGGCGGCGGCGGGCAAAGGCGCGGGGCACAAACATGTTTTCCTTCAGCCGATTGATGATCACAATGTCGCCGTTGAGCCGGCTGAGCAACTGCGTCTGGCTATCGTAGAGAGCGTTTTTGAAGCCCGTGAACAAAAACATCAGCAGCACCGCGAAGGCCACCCCCGCCATAGAGGTGAGAAACTTTTTGCGATCGTGCGTCAGGTTGAGCAGGGCCAGGGGAGTGCGGCGCATGGGGCGAAACCGGCGATTTTAGATTTGCAGATGGGTAGGGTAAGCAGTGCCCACCGCTAAACTCTGGGGTTGATCAGGGTTTTGGATAATTGGGCCGGGGTGGGTGTTGGGCATTGCCCAACCTACTGGGAGGCTGCGCCCCCGCTAACCGAGGGCAATCCAGCAAGACCTGGCTAGAGAGCTTCGACAGCGGCTGATCAACAGCGGGAAACAGCAGGGGAACCAGTCGCTTAGCCATACGGGCCGTCCTCAGGGAATAGGTGAGCTGCAGGGTTGAGGGAGAAGGCTGCCCCCGCCAGCGGGCGCAAGTCAGACACCGACAGGCCGACGAGTCCTCAACATTCCAAATCCAAGATCTGAACATCATGCAAATACCTCCGCTGGGTCAGCGGTAACGGCCTTACGCACCGAAATGAGCCCCGACAGGGCGCACATCAGCACCGTGAGCGTAAACACAAACAGCACCCGAAACACTGTCATCTGCATCGGCAGGGTGCCAGCGGTAGCATTCACCGCCAGTTCGTACAGTCCCAGGGCCAAAATTAGCCCCGGCACGTAGCCCATTAGCGCCAGCAAAATCGCTTCCTGAATGACGGTTTTAAACAGGTAGCCACCGCTGTAGCCGATCGCTTTGAGGGTGGCGTACTCGCGCAGGTGGTCGCGAATGTCGGTGTAGAGAATTTGGTAGACAATCACGGTACCCACCACAAAGGAGACCACAACCCCCAGGCCGAAGATGAAGCCAATCGAGGTGGTTTGAATCCAGAACTGGCTCTCTTTGAGCACAATTTCGGCCTTGGTGTAGACCTCTACATCGGCGGGCAGCTGATCTTGTAGCGCCGCTTTTACCCGCTGGGCGTCGGCCCCTGGCTCTAGCAGCACCAGACCTAAATTCACCTGATCGAGCGGTCGCGGGTCGAAGTAGCGGCGAAAGTTTTGATCGCTCATGATCAGGGTGCCATCGGCGGCAAAGCCCCCGCCCAGGTCGTACTGCCCCACCACGGTAATGCGGCGGCGATCGGCTTCGGTTTCGAGACCCACGGTTTGGGGGCCGAATTCGGGGCGCGATCGCCGGTCGATAAAGGCGGTGTTGGGCTGCTGCAGCGCCTGCCTACCCTCAAGGGCGTAGAGCTCCGGCATCAAAAACACCGGGTCGCTGGGGTTAAAGGCGTAGACAAACATGGCCCGACTGATCTTGGTTTCGGGGTTTTTCCACAGTGCGTACTCGGCGTAGAGCGGCATTACCCGCTGCACACCCTCAATACCAGCGGCCTGGTACAGCCGCTCGCGCGGGAAGGCCTTAGTCGAGCTGATTTCGAGCGACTGGGGCGAGATCAAGAAAATGTCGCCGTTAAACTCGTCATAGAAATTGGTGGTGGTGCTGACTAGAGCCCCGAGAAAGCCCAGGTTCATAAACATCAGCAGCACCGCAAAGGTGACCCCGGCAACCGCCACCAGCAGGCGGGGGCGATCGTGGCGCAGGTTGTACCAGGCGAGAGGAATGCGGGGCAGAGCAGGAAACTTCATGCGCCCCCTCACGACTCGATATCGATCGCAACATCCACCTGCAGGTTGGTGAGCGCTGCCACCGCCTCGCTCTGATCGACCGCCACGCGCACCTCAACCACGCGGGCATCGGCATTGGCGGCGGGGTCGTCGTCGAGCACGTCGTTTTTGGCAATTTGCAGGCCGATCTCGCTGACGGTGCCGGTCAGAGTCTCGCTAAAGGCCCCGTTGCGGCTGGTAATGGTGACCGGCTGCCCCACCTCGACCAGGCCAATGTCGGTCTCGTAGACTTCGGCTACCACCACCATCTGGTCGGTGTTGCCCAGGGCCAAAATCGGTCCATCGTTGGGCGATACGGCTTCCCCAGGGAAGGCGAAGATATCGAGCACCTGCCCCGCCTGGGGTGCCCGAATAATGGTGCGGGCCAGCTGGGCTTCGGCCAGGGCCAGGTTTTGGGCGGCAGAATCGACCTGGCTGGCCACCTGGGCCCGGGTGGTCGTAGCACGGGCCGAGGCCACCTGGGCCTCGGCGTTTCGGATGTCGCTGAGGCGGGCCTGCTCCAGCCTCTGTTTCGTCGCCTGGGCATTGCCCAGATCGGCACGCAGGCTGTTGACGGTCGCCTGCTGACGATCGAGTTCCTGACGCGATATGGCCCCCGATGCATTCAGTTCTTGAAAGCGGGCCAGATCTATTTCGGCCACGTCTAGCTCGGCCTGAAGGCTCTGGATGGCGGCCTGCTGAGCGGCGATCGCGGCCTGCTGCGGTCCGTCGATCTGCCCCACTCGCGTACTGGCCTCCTGCACCTGAGAGTTGCCCAGGGTGGTTTCAGCCGCCAGCTGGGCGCGGGCCTCGGCGAGCTGGCTGGCCGCTACATCGCGCTCGGCCCGGCGCACCGCATAGATGTCGAGGTAGGCCAAAACTTGGCCCTGCTCGACGCGATCGCCCTCCTGCACCTCCAGGCGATCGATGCGGCCCGACTCCGCCGTGGCGACATCGATTACCTGACTCACCGGCTCGACTCGACCCAGGGCCACCACTTTGACCTGGCGAGGCGGCGGCAGCTCGGCCTGCTCGCGGGCTTCCTGGCGGGCCTGCAGCACGTTGCGCACAACCAGAGTAGAGCCAGCCCCAACCACCAGCAGGGCAGCAATCAAGAGCCAAAAACCCGGCTTCTTCCAGGGCTGAATTGAATGGGCAGACATAGACAGCGGCAGATAACTGCTCTAAATTTAACTGAACGGTGTAGTTTAGTCAATGTCCTAAAGGTGGCCTCTCTCTAAATCTGATGGTCGCAGCGGCAGCCCAAAATTACTCTCTGTGATGAGACACTGAGAGCTACTGATAAGCCGCACCACGTGGAGTACATCAACCGTCACACCGTTCGGATATGGCCATTGCCACTGCGGTCAGGACGCTTTAAAGTTTTTGGCGCGATCGCTTTACGCCAGTCTGCCGTCTGGGTTTTCCCCCAGCGCACTGGCCATCGCCCCATACGGCAGGTCATCGCCCCAGGATTTACCCCAGGCAGTGACCTTTGGTCTATAAGAAAAGAAGATTGGTCAGTGCTATATCCAGCGCTCTAGAGCGGCGATCGCCGCCACTAGGGAGTGACAGAAGCATCACCCGACTGAGGCTGGATGGCCGTCGGGACAGTGGCTGGGACCGCAGGCGAGGCAACGGTCGGAACCGGTGCCTCGGGCAGGGGATTGACCACGCCTGGCGGGGCGTCATTGTAGCGCCGCAGCGCTTCTACCGGAGAGAGCTGATCTAGGAGGCTGGCCTCCACGCTCTGAGGGGCAGCAACAGGAGCAACATCAGAAATCAGGGCGGGGTCTAGAATTGAGCCTTCTTGCTCAAACGGAGCCTGCTCCGCTAGGGCTTCTAAGAGGTTAGGACGCAGAGCCGTCAGAGGTTCATCCGCAGAGGGGCGATAGTTAGGGTCGCCTAGCCGTAGACCCGCCATCAGGTCGCTGGTTTGGTAAAACTCCAGCAGGTCAAATTCAACAATTTGCAGATTTGCCTCGTTGACAAACGCCATCTGGCCACCGTAGAGCGCAAATTCTTGCCCAGTAGTGGTGCCGGTCACCAGCACCGGGCCGGTGGAGGCAGTGGCTAGCGCCATGATCAGTGTTAGCTGCCGCGAGGGAACGTAGCGCACCACTACGGCGGTACTGTTTAGCCCCACAGTCGCGTTGGCGGTTTGAACGATGGTACGGCCTTGCCCAGGCGGCACAAAGACCGCCGCTGTGCCCTGGCTGAGGTACAGGCTGCGGGTGTTGGGCCAAAAACGCAGGTTGGCCTGCTCGCCAATCCGGGTCAGTGACCCGTCGTTAAACAGCACCTCGGCCTTGGCCATAGTGCCGGTGGTGAGGGTTTCGCCAGGGCAAAAACAATCGGCAACGGCGGCGGGGCGAGCGACTCCGCCCGCCGAGAGCAAGCTCACCTGGTTGGTGCTGCTGCGCAGCTTAGCCCAGGCCCAGGGCACCTCTGCTAGAGCCGGAGAGGCGATCGCAACACTGCCAACCATTGTCAGCAGCATCGCCAGAACATTATTGGTACGGAAAACCATAGCGGTGAAAAGCGACCACGAATTACGGTAGGCCTACAGCCTTGAGGTAGATGCGGCCAAAACGCCCTGGCTCTTAAATAGCCAAGGAGATACGGGTAGAATACCCCAGCAGTGACGGTGTAGCCCTAGGGGCAACGCCCTTAGCTGGAGGGAGGCAGCACCGAAGACACGCTGAAGGAGACATTTCAATGGGACACGTTGCACACTTAGCTCTATGGTAGGTTTCGGGCCGCGCCATTCTGGCTTAATACATAAATCTTGTGCCCCGGTTTATTAAAAATTTAGTGAATATCGACGTTAGTTTCAGGAATCCTCGGCCAGATCAGTGATTCTTCTGGTGACAATACCACCCACGTTTCTCTAGGCAATCTCCATTGGTTAAGCGGCATACCCCCCTTCAACTGGCGTTAGTAAGCCTCGGCCTGCTCTGTGGAGCGATGCCAAGCCAAGCCCATCCTGCCCCGACCAGCGGTGCAGCCGCTAATTCAGCGGCTCCGCAACCCGTAGTTGCCCTGGAAACGACTAATGAGGGCGATCGCGAAACTCCAGCCGCCAGCGCTTCTGCGTCGGAGACCTGGCCCAATCAGCCCACCGTCGAGGCTGCGCCGCTCGCAGACCATTCCCGAGAAACCATAGCCCCCTCGGCACAGCCTCAGGCGGATCCAGCGGTCTCTGCCCCTGCCTCCGGAATAGTTGCAGAGCAACCTGCTGAGGCGATCGCCGCCGACCCTGCTTTAAGCACCGACGCCTACCTGACCACCGCTGCCGCCCTGGCTGCTCCAGCTCAGGCCAATCGATCGCCTGGTTCTGCCGCCAGTCGCTCCGCTGAGCTGGCCCAGGCTGACGACCCTCCCGAGCTGCCCCAGGATCCAGAACTGGGGGTAATTCAGGTGCGCAGCCTGCTCGAAGACAACGATCTGGGTATTTTGCGCATTCGCGACCAGCCCCAGCTACCGACCCAGACGGCACAGCCCCCCGCCAAAATTGGGTTTTTCTCGGCTCGCCTGGCAATCGCCAGCAGCGACAATGTTCTGTTTGCCGTTAACGATGTCGGCGGGCTGACCAGCGATACTTTTCTGCGCCCTTCGATCGCCTTTGGCGTCTATCCCAGCCTGGGGCCTCAAACCGCCCTGATTGCCACCGCTGACCTGGGGTTACAGCGCTACAGCGCTCAGTCATCGCTTAACTACGACGATCTGCGGTTTCGGCTGGGGCTGCGTCAGGGGCTTAGCCCCCGCAGCTACGGGCAGATCATTTTCACCTACCAAGAGCTGTATCGGCCAGGGGGCAACCGGGGGCGATTTTTCAAAAATACGGCCCTGGGCCTTACCCTGGGCCGCCGCGACCCCATTTTGCCAAAGCTGGCCCTCGACTCGTACTATCTACTCCAGTTCAACGATGCTCAATCGACCAGCGGCGGCACCGCCACCGACTTCAGCCGCATTTTTCAGTCGGCGGGGGCCTACCTGGGCTACGATATCACCCCAAAAGTCCAGCTGGGCGTGAGCTACCAGCTCAACTTAATCGACTATACCGCCCAGCCCCGCTACGACACCTTTCAGCAGGTGCTGGGGCAGGTGGTGTATCAGCTCAACCCCAATCTGCGCCTGAACTTGTACGGCGGGGTCAGTTTTGGGCGATCGTCAGAGCCTCGGGTGCGGTTTAACGACACCTTCTTTGGGGCCGCTATCGATGCCACAATACCTCTGTTTTAGAAAAACAGTCGTGGCCGTTCCCTGAGAACAGCCGTTCCCTTCGACTTGCCGCTCCCTTCGACTTGCCGCTCCCTTCGATTTGCCGTTCCCTTCGATTTGCCGTTCCCTTCGACTCCGCTCAGGGAGCGGCAAATTGAAGGGCGATCCTGGCCTGCCAGTTTAGTCGTCGATTTCGGCGAGTTCGATCACCTGGTTGTCGTAGTCTCTAACCAAAAAATTGAGCGGCTTTTCGTTGCGAATTTTGTGCTGTACGCCGCCCAGCTGCACCCGCATCAAAATGTACTCCAGACAGTTGTGGTCGAAGCAGACGTGGCGCTGCTGGTTGCGATGGCCCAGGCTAGCCCCGCTGATCACGTGCAGCTGAGTATTTTTGCGCAGCTGATACCACAGCCCTTCGGGACTGCTGAGCGCACCCTGGTTGGCTAGGCTGGTGGCTCCGCCCAGGTACATGGGGTCAAGCCCAGCGGTACCCAGGGTTTGCTCGTAGTTGTAGTAGTAGTGCAGCGGCACCTCGGCGGCGGGCAGGTTGAGCATGCCCTCGTAGAAGCGGCGGGCGATCTCGAGGTCAGACACCATCACCGTGTAGACCTTGGGGGCGCTTTTGAGAAACATCCACATGGCCCCGGCGTAGGCCACCAGCAGCATGACCATTACCCCCTGGGTTGACATGATGCTGTCGAGGGGTAGCCCCAGCAGAGCGACTGGGGTGGGGTAGGTCAGGGATAGGTTAAACAACATAGGCCCATACAGGAGGTAATAAGACGGCGGCTGACGAAGTATTTATAACAGCAAGGCTGACCATTCTCAGTGTATCAACTCTGCAATAAACTCTCTTGCCCTAAAAACGGCCATCTTGATAGCTGCTTCACGTTCGTGGAGCCTGGATAATCATTGGTCGAAGCGAGGATTGCGATCGCCTTAAACCGCTCCAGGGTATGGGGGACGGGTGCCGGGGTAAAGCCCCCCCCAAATCGTTAAAACTTGTCAAGTCCGGCTGGTTTGAAAAAATTTAAGTCGCTAAAATCGCCACGCTAGGTATATTAGAGGCTGATTTATCCGCAGACTTGGTCGGCGGCAGACCTTGGCCCCAGCAGCGGTGGGGTGGTGGCGACTGTTTTTCACGGCTTAACCCATGTCTAGCACAGCGCATATTCCCAACTTTCCTGAGTGTGACCACCGGCTGGTGCAGGGGCTGCATCACCTGAGCGATCGCGAGCTGGTGCAGCTATTTCAGCACCACGGCGAGGCCGGGCGCTATTTCACGGCCATCTTCTGCCGCTACAGCCCCATGGTCTACAGCCTGATTCGCCACTCGGCGCGATCGCCCGTGCAGGCCGAGTACCTGTTTGCCCTCACCTGGCGGCACATTCTCCACGAGCTGGGCGGGGTTGAGTGCCCGGAGGCCGTGGCGGGCGAAGGACCGAGTGCTTTTACCCTGCAAAACTGGCTGATCAACATCACTGCTCTGTGCATCAACCAGGCGGTGGTGCCCGAGGTCGAGTCGATTCACTATTCTCTAGAGCAGGCGACCCCGCCCTTCTGGTGCTACGTCGAGCAGGCCCTCGATCGGCTGCCCGCCGTTGAGCGCCTGGTAGCCGTGATGGCCCTCACCTTTCGCTGGAGCGAAAACCGGATTGCGGCCTATCTGCAGGCCGAGGGCGAAACGCTCACCGCCGCCGAGGTGCGCCAAAAGCTAGGGCTGGCGTTTCAGCATTTAGAAGCCGCCCTGCCCGAGGACATTCGCCAGATCTATCTGGGCGATCGCCCCCTGCGGCCCGAGCCGCTGCCCGACGACCTCAATGACCTGCTAGATGTGCCCGATTTGGAAGGAGCAGGCCTAGATGAAATCAACCTGGTTGGCGCTGGGGGAGACCTGGGCAACGAATGGGCTAACTGAGTTAACCCGTCAACAACCGCTGACCCATCGCGTTCAACCCGACCCGTCCAGCCGGGGAAAGACTTGGGGGCCTATGCTTCATCCGAGTCCAGAGGTGAAGTTTTGCCGGTGGGGAAAATACAGATAGATCCCGAGCTGGACTTGGTATATGCCTGGGAGGGCACCCGAAATGAAGCATAACTACTTACTCATCCTGGGACTGTTGCCCCTGCTCGGGCTGAGCCAGCCAGCCTCAGCGCTCAACCTCGAAGAGCAGCTCGATATTCGCCCCCTCGACGCTACCCAGGGGCCGTCGCGAGACGTGGCCGACGGCTGGATGCAGCTGGGCAACCAGCAGCTGAGCGAGGGCAACCTGACCGATGCCGTAGATTCTTGGGCCGAGGCGGCTGAGATCTATCGGCTGCTGGGCGATGGCCAGGCGGCAGGGCAGGCCTATGGCTCCATTGGGGCTGCCTTTGCCACCCTGGGGCAATACCCAGAGGCTGAACGGGCGCTGGTGCTGCGCATTGGTACCGCCCGCGACAATGATGACCCCCTGGGCCAGGTCTACGGCCTCAACAACCTGGGCAACCTCTACGTCAACCAGGGACGGTTGACAGAGGGGCAGGCCCACTTTGAGGAGGCGCTGGAGATCGCTCGCGCGACGGGCGACCCGCGGGCGATTGGGCTATCGCTGAGCAACCTGGGCCAGGTGGCGACCCAGCGGGGCGATTTAGACGTGGCGGTGCGGCTGCTGGAGGCGGCGGCCAACTACCGCATTTTGGCCAGCGACTACCTGGGTGAGGCCCACTCCTCTAACAGTTTGGGGGATGTGTATGTGGCTCTGGGCCGTGAGACGAACGCGATCGGGGCCTACCGGGTAGGGCTGCGCGCTGGAGTCGAGGCGGGCAACAGCGCCCTGCAAATTCGAGCCATTGACGGTCTGCTGGGCATTTACCTGGACCGAGGCGAGTTAGAGATTGCCAAGCAGTACCTCGACCAGCGCAGCGCTCTGACCCTGGGTACATCTCCCCCAAACCTACAGACGGCCCTCACCTATCGCTGGCTGGGAGACTATTACCTCAAAACCGATGCGCCAGACCAGGCTGAACAGGCCTTTACCGAGGGGCTACAGATTGCGCGCCGCCTTCAGCAAAAATCTTTAGAAGCCGAATTTGTCAACCGCCTGCTGGCGCTGTAGCTACCTTTTGGCTGGGCCAAAGGGAGCCACCTCGGCGTACTGATCGATGGAGGGAGCGACGGCCTCGATCGCGCCGTTAGCCACTAAGGTCTGGTGAGGCAGCGGGTTTCGAGCCTTGATCAGGGCGATCGCTCGGGTGACGCTCTCGGGCAAAATCACCACCAGGCTGTCGTCTGGGGCGGCGTCGAGGGCGGTGTTGACGGCCTCGGTTTCATCGAGAATGGTGCGGTAGGTGGCCTCACTGATCACGTCCTCGATGCCGCGCACAATCCATTTGGCGGCATCGCCGCGATCGCGGCCGCGGGTATCGTCATCTTCTTTGACGATAATGTCATCGAACATTTGGGCGGACAGTTTGCCCAGGGTGATAAAGTCGTCGTCGCGGCGATCGCCTGGCCCCCCAACCACACCAATCCGCCGCCCCGGCCAGTTCTTCACAAAGCCGCCCAGGGCCTCGTAGCTGGCGGGGTTGTGGGCGTAGTCGACCAGGGCGTGGAAGCGACCCAGGTTAAACAGGTTCATGCGGCCTGGGGTTTGGTCGCTGGAGGCCTCAAAGGTGTGCAGCGCCTGGCGAATATAGCCGATATCGACCCCCTGGGCAAAGGCCGCCAAACTGGCCGCCAGCGCGTTAGCAATCTGGAAGGGAGCCTTGCCGCCCATGGTGATGGGTACCTTTTCGGCCTGCTCGATGCGCAGCAGCCAGTCACCCTTGAGAATGGACAGGTAGCCCTGCTCATAGACGGCGGCCAGCCCCCCCTGCTGGGAGTGCTTGCGCACCAGCTCGTTGTGGGGATCCATGGAGAAGTAGGCTACCTGGCTCTTGACCCGCTGGGCCATCGCCGCCACCAGGGGGTCGTCGGCGTTGAGCACCGCGTAGCCGCTGGGGCGCACGGTTTCGGCCACCACGCTCTTGAGGTGAGCCATGTCTTCGAGGGTTTCAATATCGCCCAGGCCCATGTGGTCGGCGGCGACGTTGAGCACCACGCCGATATCGCAGTCTTTGAAGGCCAGCCCCGATCGCAGAATGCCCCCCCGCGCCGTTTCCAGCACCGCCACTTCAACGGTAGGATCCTGCAAAATCACCTGGGCGCTCTGGGGGCCGGTGGTGTCGCCGGGCTCGACCATGTTATCGCCAATGTAAATGCCGTCGGTGGTGGTAAAGCCCACCATTTGCCCCGTCTGCCTAAAGATGTGGGCCGTCAGGCGGGTAGTGGTGGTTTTGCCGTTGGTGCCAGTGATGGCCACAACCGGAATGCGGGCCGGGGTGCCGGGCGGAAACAGCATCGACAGAATCGGCTCGGCCACGTTGCGGGCAATGCCGACGCTGGGACAGACGTGCATGCGCAGCCCTGGGGCCGCGTTGACCTCAACGATGACGCCGTCTACCTCGCGCAGGGGCTTGGAAATATCGGTGGTGACCACATCGATACCGGCAATATCGAGACCGATGGTTTTAGCGATTCGCTGAGCTACCCAGATATTGTCGGGGTGAATGTCGTCGGTGCGATCGATGGCGATGCCGCCGGTACTCAGGTTGGCGGTGGCCCGCAGGTAGCACATCTCGCCCTCGGGCAGTACGGTCTCCAGGCTGTAGCCCTTGCGGTCGAGCAGCTGCCAGGTGGTGCGATCGACCTCAATGCGGGTGAGCAGGTTGTCGTGGCCCACCCCCCGGCGCGGGTCCTGGTTGGTAATCTCGATCAGCTGCTCAATGGTCGATTTGCCGTCGCCGACGACGTGGGCGGGCACCCGCTCGGCCACCGCAATCACGCGCCCGTTGATCACCAGCACCCGGTGGTCGCGACCCCGGTAAAAGCGCTCAACAATCACACCCTTAGAGACGTCCTTGGCGGCTTCGTAAGCTTCTTCGGCGGCCTGGTAGGTGTCGATATCGATGGTGATGCCGCGCCCGTGGTTGCCGTCGAGGGGCTTAACCACAATCGGGTAGCCGCCGACGTCTTCGATCGCATTCTCAAGCTCGTCGAGGTAGTAGATGACCGTGCCCCGGGGCACCGGTACCCCGGCGTTGCGCAAAATCTGCTTAGTGCCCTCTTTGTCGGAGGCCAGCTCGACGGCCAAAATGCTGGTTTTGCTGCTCAGGGTGGCCTGCACCCGCTGCTGGTAGCGCCCATAGCCGAGCTGAATCATGGCTCGGGTCGAAAGCTGCATCCAGGGAATATCCTGGGTTTCGGCGGCGCGCACAATGGCCTCGGTGCTGGGGCCGAGGGCGGCATCGAGGCGAAACTCGGTGAGATCAACCAAATCTTGCTCAAGTTCGGCCTTGGCGTAGTGGCCGGTTTCGACCAGGCTGTTGCACAACCGCACCGCCGCCCGCGCCGCGTAGCGTCCGGCCTGCTCATTCTGGTACTCAAACACAACCTGGTAAACGCCGGGTTCGGCTACCGCGCGGGTGCGGCCAAAGCCCACCGGCATACCGGCCATCGTTTGCAGCTCTAGGGCCACGTGCTCAATGATGTGACCCATGTAGGTGCCCTGGCGCACCCGGCTCAAGAAGCCGCCGCGGTGCCCCGGCGAACAGAAGTGCTCGATCAGGCTGGGCAGCGTTTCGGCCAGCGCTTCATAAAACCCAGGAATTTGGTCGGAGGGGCGATCGGCGAGATCTTCTAGATCCAGCCGCATCAAAATCAGGTTGGGGTAGCGGATGCTCCAGAAATTTGGCCCTCGGAGAGTCTGGGTTTTAAGAATTCGCATGGGCTGTCGTAACTCACCAGTCTTAGAACAGGGTTAGCTTGAGAGTAGCGCGGATGATCGGGGCTGATCGGTCAAGGTGTAGTGAAGTATAACCCCAGGTCAGGGCTCAAGACAGTATCCCCGAGGCACGATCTTGCCGTAACGGAAGGAATAATGTCGTGCTTTTGATAGAGGTTGCCAAAGCTACTGGGTAAGCGCCCGAATAAACCCCTGTAGCTCGCTTAAAAAGCCGCCCCGTTTGCCCTTGAGCGTGCCATCGGCGGCGGTGCCTGGGTCTGCGGCGGTTTCGCCCAGCAAAATGCGATCAATCTCTTCGCCAGAAGGTTTTTGAGGCGTTTCAGCCAGCAAGTTGTAGCCTGCCTCGGTTTCTTGCCACACCTGCCAGGGGTGCGGGTAGCAGCGCAGCAGCACCGATCCCTCTAGGGGCCGCAGGTAGTAAATCGGCTCTAGTGTGCTGAGAAAGCGATCGCGCAGCTGCCGCCCGGCGTAGCCGATGCCAATCGTCGCTACGTCCTCTAGCTTGGGGTTGAGCATAATCACAAACTTGTCGCCGGCCTCGGTACACATGTCTTCGACCTGGTTGACCTCAATGGACGAGGGCTCGACAAACAGATAGGCCTGGTCGCCGGGTTCCATTTCGCTGTGCAGCTCGCCGATGCCGCGCACCACAAAGTCGGGGTTGCCCCAGTCGCGGCGGGCCAGGGCAGCCCCTCCGGCATCGGGAAAGTAGACTTTGAACACCAGGCCCAGCTCTTGCAGAGCGGGGTAAAACTGCTGGGCCACGGGCGCACCCTTCAGCTCGGAGTAGGCCAGCTCCACCACCATCCGGGGCACCCCGGCCCGAATAGCCGCCTGAGCGGCCCCGCGGGCCTGGGCGATCGCCTCGTCTAGGCTAGCCGGTACGGTGGTCACAGCAGAATTCAATGCACCATCTTGAGTCATGTCGGTTCTCAGGGTTAGTGATTCTACACAGGGGTGAGGGCCAGCGTGGCTAGGGTGCGACTCAGCACCTGGCGCAGCACCAGCGCCACCCAGTCGATGTCGGCGGCGGTGGTGTGCCGCCCCAGGGTGAGCCGAATGCCGCAGCTGGCGGCGCGATCGCTGTAGCCCATGGCCAGCAGCACCGGACTGGGGCTGAGCTTGCCGCTGCGGCAGGCCGCCCCAGCGCTAATGCCAATGCCGGCTAAATTCATCTCGCGCACCAGGGTGCGACCGCTGACCTGCTCGCCGTCGGCGGCAACGCAAAAGCTGGCGTGGTGGGGCAGTCGCTGGTAGCGATCGCCCGTGGGCGACAGTTCAGCCACGCTGGCTAGCTGGTCAAACAGGCGATCGCGCAGGCCGATCAGGCGCGGCGTTTCGGTCGCCATTTCCTCAGCAGCCAGGGCCGCCGCCGCCCCAAACCCGGCCAGGGTGGGCACCGCCTGAGTGCCCGATCGCAGGCCAAACTCCTGGCCGCCGCCGCCCAGCAGCGGCACCAGCTCTACCCCAGGCCGCACGTACAGCGCGCCGGCTCCCTGCGGCCCGTAGATTTTGTGGCTGGAGAGCGACAGCAGATCGACCGGCAGGGTCTGCACATCCAGCGGCAGCCGCCCGGCTACCTGCACCGCATCGGTGTGGAACAGTGCTCCGTGGTCGCGGGCGATTTGGCCCAGCGCCTCGATCGGCTGCAGGGTGCCGACTTCGCTCTGGCCGTAGATAATTGACACCATCACAGTGTTGTCGCGCAGGGCCTGACGCAGATCGCTGGGGCTGACTCGTCCCTGGGCATTCACCGGCAGTCGGGTTACCTGCCAGCCCAGCGCTTCGAGCTGCTGGGCCGGTTTTTCGACCGCTGAATGTTCTACTGACGAAATAATTAGGTGCTGGGGCACCCGGTAGCGCTGGGCGACTCCCATCAGGGCCAGGTTGTCGGCCTCGGTGCCCCCCGCCGTAAACACCACCGCCTCGGCGGGGGCATTGAGCAGCCCGGCCACCTGCGATCGCGCCTGCTCAAGCACCGTGGCCGAGCGGCTGCCCCACTGGTGCAGGCTAGAGGGGTTGCCCCACTGGTCGGCCATAGAGGCGCTGATGGCGGCGATCGCCTCCGGGCGCGGGGGCGTGGTGGCGCTGTAGTCTAAATAGATTTGCATGGTTGACATTGGCAAGAGAACAGCGCGCCCCAGCGGCACAGAACTCATCCTAGCAGGCAGCGCTGCTGCTAACGAGCACCGCTTTGCTCGGCCTTGGGGCAGCGCGGTGAACCTCAAACCTGCGGTCGGTCTGGCGCTATGTAAATAGATAGAGAGCCGGGAGCGGAGCATCAATGCCTGCGATCGCAACCACAGCGTCAGGATCCGCCCCAGCCTCTGGTTCGCCCTGGGCCAGGGGGACGGCGGCGGCCACCTCAGCCACGCGATCGGGGCCGGTCTGATGCAGCGTGGTCAGCCAGGCCCAGCCGCAGTCCACCAGGCGGGCTACGTCTACCCCGGCATAGGCGGGCTCAAAGGGGCGCAGACGATTGACCCCCTCCCCCAGCAGAATCGAGGCCCCCTGCCAGTTGTGGTTACCCAGGTGATACAGCCCCACAGCAATTTGCAGAATGCCCTGGTAAAACGGCTTTTCTAGGGTGTCGGCCTCCATCCAAATCGCTTCCAGCACGTCGTGGCAGCGGTAGTATTCGCCCCGATTAAATAGATCAATACCTTCCTTGAGGCTGGGATCAACACTTTCGGTAGAGGAATAATTGACCATAGCGATGGGTAGAACTGGCCCAGAGGGATAGTTCCATCCTAAGGCAGAGGTGCTATCCTCCACTGTGAGTGTGAGGTGTGAGGAAAATTAACATGGTAAGTTCTCCGGTAAGACCTACGGGCACAGTACCTGTAGACCCGCAGCAGGACGGTAGCAACAGCCCCAGCGCTGGGTCCCCCAGGGCTGAGGCATTGAGCCCTGAGCTGTCAGGCGCTGACTCCGGTGCTAAAGGACTGGCCCGACTGCCGCTGCCGCCAGGACCTTTGTTTGGCACCGATGGCATTCGCGGCAAAGCGGGCGACCTGTTAACCGCTCCTCTAGCCATGGACATTGGCTACTGGGCCGGGCAGGTCATGCAGGCCAACGGGCTGGCCAACGGACCAATCATTCTGGGCCAGGACTCGCGCACCTCTGGCCACATGCTGGCTTCGGCTCTCTCGGCGGGTTTGACCGCCGCCGGGCTTGACGTTTGGCACATTGGGCTGTGCCCCACCCCGGCGGTAGCCTACCTGGCCGAGTCTTGCCAGGCCCTGGGCGGCATTATGATTTCGGCCAGCCACAACCCCCCCGCCGACAACGGCATCAAGTTTTTTGGCGGAGACGGCACCAAGCTTGCCAGCCCGGTGCAGAAGGCGATTGAAGCGGCGCTGCGGGGTCAGCTGACCGGGCTAGAGGCGACTACCGCCTGGGGCCAGTGCTACTACCGACCAGAGTTGGTCAACCGCTACGCCAGCTTTTTGCACGAGCCGCTGCAGCCCGACCTCAATTTGACCGGCATGAAGGTCGTGCTGGATATGGCCTGGGGCTCGGCCACCCGCCTGGCCGAGCAGGTCTTCTTAGAAGCTGGAGCCGAGGTGATTGCGCTGCACGGTGCCCCCGACGGCGATCGCATCAATGTGGACTGCGGCTCGACCCACCTGGAACCGCTCAAGGCCGCGATCGCCCTGCACCAGGCCGACCTGGGCTTTGCCTTCGACGGCGATGCCGACCGGGTGATGGCGGTCGATGCCCAGGGCCGCGTGGTCGATGGCGACTATATTCTCTATTTTTGGGGCAAGCGCCTGCACGAGCAGGGACGACTGCCCAACCACACCGTGATCTCGACGGTAATGGCGAACCTGGGCTTTGAGCGAGCCTGGGAAAAACTGGGCGGCATCCTGGTGCGCACCAGCGTGGGCGACCAGCACGTCTACAGCGAAATGGTGAGCCGGGGGGCCAAGCTCGGCGGCGAACAGTCGGGCCACATTCTCTGCCACCACTACAGCCTCACGGGCGACGGCATTCTCACGGCGCTGCACCTGGCGGCACTGGTGCAAACCCTGGGCGGGTCTCTGGCCGCTCTGGTGGATGACAGCTTTACAACCTACCCACAAAAGCTGCAGAACGTGCAGGTGACCGATCGCGATCGCCGCCTCAACTGGCAAGACTGCGCCCCCGTTTGCCAAGCCGTGACCGCCGCCGAACAGGCGATGGGCAGCGAGGGCCGGGTGCTGGTGCGCCCCTCCGGCACTGAGCCCGTCCTGCGCGTCATGGTTGAAGCGATCGATGGGGGTCTGGTCGATCGCTGGACCCAGCACATTGTGCAGGCCGTCACCCAGCACCTGGCCGCTTAACCCCAGCAGGAACAGCTCAAAAATCGGCCCAGCTCTTTCACTGGAGCCAGCCATCCCGGCCACCATAGGGGCAGCTAAGGACTTTATCAGTTCTGGCTGCCCCTTAGCTTTGGAGCAATCAAATATGGTGGCAAGCGTTCTCAGCCTGAGTCTGGTGCTGATGCTGGTGTTAATTTTTGGCCTGGCCCAGTGGTGGCAGATTCCGGTGGGCAACTTGACCGACTGGGTGGTGGGGCTGGCCAGCTTCGGCTGGCTGCTGACCCTGACCACCGTGCCCTGGAACATTTACTTTGAGGCCAAGACCGCGCTGAGCGAAGCCGACCTCTCCAGGGAGAAGGGCATTGCCGTGGACGATCGCCAGGTTGACTACGTGCGATCGCTGGCCTGCTGGTCGCTGCGTCTGGTGCTAGCCCTCCACCTGCTCACCGCCCTGGGCCTGTATTTTCTGGCCAGCACGGGCGTCAGCCAGCTGGGCTACTGGGGCTCAGCCGCCGCCCTACTGCTCAGCGGCCTGCGCCCCGCCCTGCGCACCTACCAGTACTTCGCCACCCGCATTGCCGCTATTCAGCAGCAGTTTCAGCACCCGCGCGAAGATGTAGTGGAGTTGCGCGATCGCCTCACCCAGGCCGAAACCAAGCTAGAGCAGCTCACCGCCCAGCTTAATACCGACGACCCCGCCTCCTGGGCTGCCACCGAGCAGCGCCAGCGCCAGGCCCTCAGGCAAGATCTCACGGTTCTCGCCACGGAAGTTATGACTCTGACGGCTACCAATCAGACGGAACACCAGCGGTTGGCGTTTGAGGGGCAGCAGGCGATCGCCCAGCTCAGCGCCGACGGCCAGTTCCTAGAGCACGTTCGCGAAATTATTCGCTTCTTCAAAGCAGCATAGGAGGGTGAGGAGGGATGGGTTAAGAAAATGTAGGGTGCATTCGCGGCCAAAATCCTATTCTGCTTTTAGTTAATTGATCTTGCTGGCCGCAATGCACCGTCTGCATATTGCGAACTTCCAAAATTCCCATCCCAATATACGAATTTGGTGCATTGCTATCGCGAATGCACCCTACGAATTCACTAACTGAACCATTTTGCACCTTGAATTTTGAACTCCCCACCTTTGAATGCCTCTCAACCGCCCCCCACCAACATCCGCTATAGTGATCTTCCAGTCCACCACGGCACACCATGCTAGACACCACCGACCTCAAGCGTGAACTTGAGACGCTCACCGATCGCCTGGGTAAGACCCAGGACTATCTTTGACATTCCTGCCCTCGAAGCCAAAATTCAAGACCTGGAGCAGCTGGCGGCCCAGCCCGACTTTTGGGATGACCAGAGCAAAGCCCAGGACACCCTGCAAGAGCTGAGCGACTACAAGGCCAACCTGACTCAGCTCACCACCTGGCAGGCCAACCTTGACGACACCGCCGCCATTCTGGAGCTGCTGCAGGAGGACAACGACGAAGCCCTCTTTCAGGAAGCCCAGGGCACGGTCACTCGTCTGAGCCAGGAACTCGACCAGTGGGAACTCCAGCAGCTGCTGGCCGGCCCCTACGACAAAAAAGGCGCGGTGCTGACTATCAATGCCGGGGCAGGCGGCACCGATGCCCAGGACTGGGGCGAGATGCTGCTGCGCATGTACACCCGCTGGGCCGAGCGCCAGGGTTACCAGGTGCACCTGGTGGAAATCTCTGAGGGAGAAGAGGCGGGGCTGAAGTCGGCCACGCTGGAGATCACCGGGCGCTACGCCTATGGCTATTTGAAGTCCGAGAAAGGAACCCACCGCCTGGTGCGAATTTCGCCCTTTAACGCCAACGGCAAGCGCCAGACCAGCTTTGCCGGGGTGGAGGTGATGCCAATTCTCGATCAGAATATCGAGCTGGATATTCCTGAAAAAGACCTGGAAATCAAGACCTCCAGGTCGGGCGGGGCGGGCGGCCAAAACGTCAACAAGGTGGAGACGGCGGTGCGCATCACCCACCTGCCGACGGGGATCTCGGTGCGCTGCACCCAGGAGCGATCGCAGCTGCAAAACCGCGAAAAGGCGATGATTATTCTCAAGGCCAAGCTGCTGATTATCGCTCAAGAGCAGCAGGCCCAGGCGATCGCCGAAATTCGCGGCGACATGGTCGAAGCGAGCTGGGGTGCCCAAATTCGCAACTACGTGTTTCACCCGTACCAGCTAGTCAAAGACCTGCGCACCGGGGTTGAAACCACCGCGATCGACGACGTCATGGCCGGGGAGCTAGAGGCCTTTATTCAGGCCTACCTGCGTCAGGAAAATCAGGTTCTCCAGGAGCAGACCGTTTAAGCTCCAGCCGTTACCCTAGAGCCACCGCAGGGTGGGCACCGCTCACCCCCAGAGCATCCTTCTATAAGGATGAAGTTTTACAGTCAGGTGGCCAAGCCGTAACCATGCAAACCGAGATTCCCCTGGTCGATTTTTCGCCCGTTCTCACTGACGACCCGGTGGGCAAGATTCAGGTGGCGGCTGATATCTATCACGCCTGTCATGGGGTGGGCTTTCTCTACCTGACTAACCACGGTATTCCCGAGGAGGCGATCGCGGCGGCTTTTGCCCAGTCGCAGCAGTTTTTTGCCCTGCCTCTGGCCGAGAAACAGGCGATCGCCTGGTCGAGCGAGGTCAGCAACCGGGGCTATATTGGCCTGGAGCGCGAGCGGCTCGACGAAACCCAGCCCGGCGATCTCAAAGAAGCCTTCAACCTGGGCCGAGAAATGGACCCCGCCGCGATCGCCACTGCAGACGCAGCCCTGATGCAAAACCGCTGGCCCGCCCAACCCGCCGACTTCCGCGCCACGCTTACTCAGTTTTTTGACGCCTGTGCCACAGCGGCAGCCAAGATCTTTCGCGCCTTTGCCCTGGCGCTAGACATGCCAGAGGAGTTTATCGTCTCCCACCACACGGCTCAAAACTACACCCTGCGACTACTGCACTACCCGCCTATGCATGTATCTCCTCAACCAGGGCAAATTCGGGCTGGGGCGCACTCCGACTACGGCACCCTGACCCTGCTGTTTCAGGATGATGTGGGCGGCCTTGAAGTACTCAGCGCTCAGGGCAACTGGATTGCGGCCCCAGCGATCCCCGGTGCTGTGCTAATTAACACGGGCGATTTGACGGAGCGCTGGAGCAACGGCGTGTTTCGCTCGACCAGGCATCGGGTGAGTCTGCCCCAGGGCGAACAGGCCCAGCGAGACCGCTACTCCATCGCCTTTTTTTGTGAGCCCAATGCCGATGCCCTGATCAGCTGCCTGCCCACCTGTCAGGGGCCGGGCCATCCGCCCCGATACCCGCCGATCGCCGCTGGAGACTACCTGCTGAGCCGGTTGCAGGCCACCTACTAAGACAGAAAAGTAGTGCAAAGGAGGGCGATCGCCCTTACCCTACCGACCCCAAAAACCCGGTACATTAGAGCTATCTCGCCTTGGAGCGTCTCCTATGAGCCAGGACCAAACAACCCTAGACCCCGCCACGACCGATCAACCCTCCCCTGCACCCGCCGAAGCGCCCCCCAGCTTTGTCAAACTGGCCATGCGCAACATGGTCAAAAAGGGCGGCAAGTCGCTGTTTCACTTTTCGCTGACCGTGACCGCCCTGCTGAGCCTGCTGGTAGGCCTGGCCTACCTGACCCGTTAACCAATGGCAACTCCGACCCCGCCGACCCTTGAGGTGGCCCTAGAAACCAACCACCCCGCAGCGGCGGTGGTCACTAGCGACGAGTGGGATCGCTGGTTTACTCAGTGGGGCCAGCAGATGGCGCTGCAAGGATCCCCCATTGGGGCCTACGAACTGGCGCTCAAGCTGACCACCGACGCTGAAATTGCCGCCCTCAACCAGCAGTTTCGCCAGCTCGACCAACCTACCGATGTGCTCTCCTTTGCAGCCTTGGAGAACGACTTTCCGCTGACAGATGAACTTTTAGATACAGAGCCGCTGTACCTGGGCGACATTATTATTTCGCTCGATACCGCTACCCGGCAAGCCGCCGAGGCGGGTCACTCGCTGCGCTGGGAAACCGCCTGGCTCGCTGCCCACGGTTTTTTGCACCTGCTTGGTTGGGACCACCCTGACGAAACCAGCCTGGTCGCCATGCTAGATAAACAGAGCGAATTGCTCACCGCCGCTGGGTTAACGTCTGAAAAAGTAGGCTAAATTGGCCCTGATTCGTCCTCCACGGTACGGTATAGGGGCATATTGCCCGATCGCCTCTATTTAATAGTGTCTATGACTCTCTATAGCGAAAATTCCGAGTCGGTGGTGCCGGTGCCCGAGGGCAACCTCGATGCGGTCAGCCGATCGCTCTCCTGGCGCGTGGCCACCAACTTACTGGTGAGCTTTAAGTATGCCTGGCAGGGGGTAGCCTATGCCTTTCGCACCCAGCGCAATTTTCGCATTCACGTGGTGGTCGGCAGCTTGGCGGTGGGGCTGGCGATCGCCCTGCATTTGGCCCCGGTAGAGCTAGCCGTAATCATCCTTACCTGCGGCGTCGTGCTCACCCTGGAGCTGATCAACACCGCCCTAGAGTCGGTGGTTGACCTTACGGTGCAGCAGACCTACCACGAGCTCGCTAAGATCGCCAAAGACTGCGCCGCCGCCGCCGTGCTCATCTCAGCGCTGATTTCGGTCTCGGTGGCCGCCTGTTTGCTGCTGCCGCCCCTGTGGCAGCAGTGGCTGTTTCAGCTGTTTTAGCCCTCATTTGGTCTGCCCCTATGATTTTAGTGATCGACAACTACGACAGCTTTACCTACAACCTGGTGCAGTACCTGGGCGAGCTGGGGGCTGAACTGCCGGTGGCAAGCGAGCTGCTGGTGTTTCGCAACGACGAAATTACGGTGGATGAGATTACCGCCCTCAGGCCCGATGGCATTGTGATCTCACCCGGCCCCGGCACCCCTGACGACTCCGGGGTCTCGCTAGAAATTATTCAGCAGCTTGGCCCCACAATGCCTATTTTGGGCGTGTGCCTGGGCCACCAGAGCATCGGCCAGGTGTTTGGCGGCAACGTGGTGCGCGCCGCCGAACTCATGCACGGCAAGACGTCACCCGTGTTTCACACCGGCCAGGGCGTGTTTGCTGGCTTAGACAACCCCTTTCTGGCTACCCGCTACCACAGTCTGGTGATCGATCGCTCCACCTGCCCCGAGGCGCTCGAAATCACCGCTTGGGTAGAGGACGGCACCATTATGGGGGTGCAGCACCGCGACTACCCCCACCTGCAGGGGGTGCAGTTTCACCCCGAGAGCATTTTGACCGATGCGGGCATGCAGATTCTGCGAAATTTTTTGGTGTCGCTGCCGGTGCCAGCGATGGCTTAGAGAGGGGCATTCTCCTGACAAATTGGTTTGAATCCTACAATTTAGAGACACAGCTTTTCCGGGGTTCTCAGCTATGAGCGTTGCCAAAAGCCCAGTTCGCTGGACCATCAAAGACATCGAAGCGCTCCCCGAAAATGAGTGGGTTCGCTACGAGATTATTGACGGAGAGCTGTTTGTGACGCGATCGCCTCACTGCAAACATCAACAGGTAGCTGGCCGCATTTTTGCTGCTCTTGACGCATGGTCGGTTGACCAGGGCTCCGGAGAAGCCTTCATTATGCCTGGCTTAATTTTCTCCGACTCAGATAACGTATCGCTCGATGTGGTGTGGGGCAGCACTGAACGGATTGCTCAAATTCAGGATGAAGCAGGCCACCTACAGGGAGCACCTGAACTAGTCGTAGAGGTGTTATCCTCTGGCAAAGCTAATGAAGAACGGGACCGCTCCGCCAAACTCAAGCTTTACTCTATTCAAGGCGTTTTGGAATATTGGATCGTCGATCGCACCGCCCAGCGTATTGAGGTCTATCGCCGCGAGCAAGCTCAGCTGACGTTGACCACAACCCTTCTAGCCCAAGACCCGATTACCTCAGACCTGCTGCCAGGATTTGTCTGCGGGGTAGCCCGCCTGTTTGCAGCGCGAGGTTAACCAGCAGTAGTAGAATACAGACAAGTTATTAACGTTTGTAACAGTTCTCTCAGGAGTCAAGCATGGGCCGGAAGCAGGCGATCGTGATTGGGGCGGGCATTGGCGGGTTGGCCATGGGCATTCGCCTACAGAGCCTGGGGTTTGACACCACTATTGTCGAGGCGCTAGATGCCCCTGGTGGGCGGGCCTACGTGCGTCGCGAGCAGGGCTTTACCTTCGATATGGGGCCGACGGTGATCACGGTACCCCACTTTATTGAGGAGCTGTTTTCGCTGGAGCGCGATCGCGCCAACCTGACCGCCGAAGACTTCCCTTCCACCATCGTTGATGAGAACAAGCGCATTAAAGAAGGCGTTTCGGGCGGCCCCAACACCAGCCGCTACGTGCAGATTGTGCCCATTCTGCCCTTCTACCGCATCTACTTTGACGACGGCACCTTCTTTGACTACGACGGCGACGAAGCCCACACCCACGAGCAAATTCTCGCCCTGGGCGAGCCCGGCGACCTGGAGGGATACCAGCGCTTCCACGAACAGGCCCGAGCGATCTTCGAGCGCGGCTTTTTAGAGCTGGGCTACACCCACTTCGGCGATGTCGGCACCATGCTCAAGGTCGCCCCCGATCTGCTCAAGCTCGATGCCGTGCGCAACCTGTTCCGCTTTAGCAGTCGCTACTTCAAGAGCGACAAGCTGCGCCAGGTCTTCACCTTTGAGCCGCTGCTGGTGGGCGGTAACCCCCTGTCGGTGCCCGCCATCTACGCCATGATTCACTTTGTCGAAAAAACCTGGGGCATTCACTTTGCCATGGGCGGCACCGGGGCGCTGGTGCAGGGCTTTGTGAAAAAATTTGAAGACCTGGGTGGCCAGATTAAGTACAACGCCCCGGTCAGCAAAATCAACGTCAGCCGCAAAGGCGGCAAGAAGGTGACCACAGGGGTCACCCTGGGCGACGGCCTGACGATGGAGGCCGATGTCGTGGTCTCTAACGCCGACTGGGCTACCACCTACGGCAAGCTGATCGAGCCTCAGTACCGCTTCTGGAACAGCGATCTGCGGGTGAAGCTGGCTCAGCAGTCGATGTCGGTGTTTGTCATCTACTTTGGCTTCAAGGCCGACGGCAACGAAACCGATAAGCTGCGCCACCACACCATCATCCTCGGCCCCCGCTACGAGGAGCTGCTGAAAGACATCTTTGGTCGCAAGATTCTCCCCAAAGATTTCTCCCAGTACCTGCACCTGCCGACCCTCACCGACCCGTCGCTGGCACCTCCTGGGCACCATGCCGCCTACACGCTGGTGCCGATGCCCAACAACAAGTCGGGCCTTGACTGGTCTGAGGTGGGCGATCGCCTGCGCGACATCGTCTTTGACTTCCTCGAAGAGCGCGGCTACCTGCCCAACCTGCGCGATCGCCTGGTGTGCCACAGCTACATCACCCCCGACTACTTCGAAAACACCCTCGATGCCTACGCGGGCAACGCCTTTGGCCTGGAGCCGCTGCTGGTGCAGTCGGCCTTCTTCCGGCCCCACAACCGCAGCGAAGACATCAACGGGCTGTACCTGGTTGGCGCTGGCACCCAGCCCGGTGCTGGCACCCCCAGCGTGATGATGTCGGCCAAAATGACCGCTCGCCTGGTCGCCGAAGACTATGGGGTAGAGGAGGCGATCGTCAGCGGCCAGGCCAGCCCCGAGCGCACGCCCCAGATCGCATAGATCGCGTAGGGTGCATTAGCGGCGTCACAACTCAGCCAGCGCAGCCAGCCCAGGCCCCAAAGCCGCAATGCACCGTCACGAGGGATTCCTACGAGCGGTGCATTGCGGCCAAAGCACAAAGTTATCGATTACGCCCGGATCCTTTGGCCGCTAATGCACCCTACGGGGTGGGGCTAGGGGCGATCGCACCGCTGGCCCAAATTTGGGGCCAATATCAGCGGTTCCCGGTCTACACTAGGCTAGCCACGGCTATACGTACTGTGTGGGAGTAAGAGAGTAATGAAACGGCGAAGACTACTGGGTTATGCAGGGGCCGGGTTAGGCGTCACCCTAGGATTGGGTGCATTGAACCAGGCCCAGGCCCAGAGTGCAGGTGTTACCATCCGCAGCCTGGGCCATACGGCGTTTCTCTTTACCGGCGGCGGGCGGCGGATTTTGGTCAACCCCTTCCGCAGCATCGGGTGTACTGAGGGGCTGCCCTCTCCGGCTGTGCCGGCTGACATCGTCATGATCAGCAGCCGCCTGTTTGATGAGGGCTACCTCAACGATCTGCCCGGCGAACCTCGGGTACTGACCGACCCCGGCGTTTACGACTTTAATGACCTGCGCGTTCAGGGCATTCTCACCCCTCACGATCGCGAGGGCGGCCGCCGCTTTGGCAACAACACCGTGTGGAAGTGGACCCAGGGCGGCGTCACCATCGTGCACATGGGCGGTGCCGCTGCGCCACTAGGGGTAGAAGAGCAGATTTTGCTGGGTCGCCCCGATGTCATGCTGGTGCCCGTAGGCGGCGGCCCCAAAGCCTATACTGCCGCCGAGGCCGTCCAGGCCGTGCAGGTGCTGAAGCCTAGGATCGTGATTCCAACCCACTATGCAACCACGGCTGCTAGCGACAGCTGCGAACTGGCTCCGGTAGATGAGTTTTTGAGCCTGATGCAGGGTACTCCGGTCACTCGCGCCACCAGCGGTTCGCTGGGCCTCAGGCCCAACGACCTGCCCAGCCAGGGTATGCGCATTCAGGTATATCAGTATCCCAGAACCTAACAAGCTGCCGGGTTTCTGCGGAGAGCGTCAAGATCCTTTAGCATCCACATAAGAAACCCGGTTTCTCTGGCCTCACCCCACCCAGAGCTGAGCCTCTGGACTATTCCCCATGCAACCGCCATGACCACCTCCTACGCCCACCGTCGTCAGCGTGTAATGGACCTGATCGGCAGCGGCACCGCCGTCTTTGCCAGCGCCCCCCCAGCGGTGATGCACAACGATGTCGACTACCCCTTTCGCCAGGACAGCAATTTCTATTACCTGACGGGCTTCAACGAGCCAGGGGCCGTGGCGGTGCTGGCTCCCCACCACGATGAGCACAAGTTTGTGCTGTTTGTGCGGCCCAAAGACCCTGAAAAAGAAACCTGGTCGGGCTACCGGGTAGGGGTAGACAAAGCGAAGGAGCAGTTTGGGGCCGATCAGGTTTACCCCATTGCCGAACTGGATGAGCACCTGCCCAAGTATTTAGAAAAAGCCGATCGCCTCTACTACCGCTTTGGCCACGACGAGGCGCTGAACCAGCGGATTTTGCGCCACTGGCAAAGGCTGCTGGCCACCTACTACAAGCGCGGCACCGGCCCCGTGGCGATCGAGGACGCCACGCTGCTGATGCAAACCCTGCGGCGGGTGAAGTCTGAGGAAGAACTGGAGCGGCTGCGCAGGGCGATCGCGATCGCCGCCAAAGCCCACAACCACGCCCTTGAAATTACTCGCCCTGGCCGCTTTGAGTACGAAATTCAGGCCGAGATGGAGCATATCTTTCGCCTGGAGGGGGCGATGGGGCCGGCCTACACCTCGATTGTGGCCTCAGGGGCCAACGCCTGCATTCTGCACTACGTCGAAAACAACTGCCAGATGCAGGACGGCGACCTGCTGCTGATCGACGCGGGCTGCGCCTACGACTACTACAACGCCGATATCACCCGCACCTTTCCGGTGGGAGGGCGCTTTAGCGACGAGCAGCGAATTTTGTACGAACTGGTGCTGGAGGCGCAGCTGCGGGCGATCGCCGCCGTCAGGCCCGGTGCCCCCTTCAACGAGTTCCACGATGCCGCCACCCGCACCATTACCGAAGGGCTGGTAGATCTGGGACTGCTGGCGGGCAATATCGACACCCTAATTGAAGAGAAAAAGCACAAGGCCTTCTTTATGCACGGCACCGGCCATTTTCTGGGCCTGGATGTGCACGATGCCGGCATTTTGCGCAACCCTGACAAAACCTGGAAGCCCTTTGAGGTGGGCAATGTGGTCACCGTCGAGCCCGGCATCTATATTTCGCCCACCTACGAACCGGCTGAGGGGCAACCCCAGATCGACGATCGCTGGCGGGGCATTGGCATTCGCATCGAAGACGACGTACTGGTGACGGAGAGCGGCTGCGAAGTGCTCACCGCCGCCGTGCCCAAAGCCTTGGAGGATATGGAGCGGTAGGCAATCGGCATATAGGTGCTGATTTTTGAACATTGAGGTTTGAATTCTGTGATCTATATCAAGGCTCAAAACTTAACCTTCAAATACTCTTAAAGCGTTTCAGAAAGAACCATGCTCGGCACTCAATCCACGGCAAAAACCATATTTCTGCTGGTCTCGATGGTAGGCTGGCTGCTCGTTGGCGCAGCCATGATGTATCTGTTTCCTGCGATCGCCGATCGCCTCCTAGGCAGCGACCTCACCCACCTGTGGATGGCCAATCTCTCCCGCAGTGGCTACAATCCCACCCTTGGCTGGCTGGGCGGTGGCACCGTTCTAGCCGTGACGGTGGCAGGCAACTGGGTCTGGTACCAGTACTTCGAGGGCAAACACTAGCACCCGCTGCAAAAAAACCAGAAGTAGCCCCCAGAAGCAGCAAGGGCATTAGCCACAGCACGATAGGGTGATGGCTAAACGGCAGCCGGTAGAAGCTGGCTGGGGAGGCGCGATCGCCAGCTCTGCCCATACGACAGGCCATAGGGCACAATTCCAAGCGCGCGCAGCCTGTTGAGGAGGTGTCTACTCGCTCACCCCCCTCATCTGTCGCTGAATTGAAGATGCTGCTAAGGTAGCAGATTCTACCTATTCAGACGTCAAGGCGACCCAAGCAGAAAATTGTTGGCGAAGTTGATCAAAATGCTCCCCATCCTCTGCTAAGATATAAAACTGCAAATGCAGCACGGGCGATTAGCTCAGTTGGTAGAGCGCCTGCCTTACAAGCAGGATGTCACTGGTTCGAGTCCAGTATCGCCCATAGGTTTTGTACAGTTGTTGAGCGACACTTTATTTGTCCGTAGCGGCAGATAAAATGTCGCTCAGCACTAGCCCTTCAACTACGGGAATACATTGAGGGCTCACTTCCAACCAGCGATGATGCCACAGCCGACTTGTATCCTTGCTGATTTGGCTGTGGCTTTCTCCTCGGCTCGCCTGTGGGACAATTTTGGCTCGCAGCGCAATTGGCTGAACCCTGCTTGGTCGTCTCGCTAAGGTCTTGAGGTCGGCCTGTTCTGATACGTTTAGCGTGATAGAGCGGCTGTCATGCACGGTAACCTGCTACGCTCTCCTCCTCAAGGGTGGGGGGCTGCCACCCAGTACTGGCGGGGCCTATTGCGCAAGTCGATCAAATTTCGTTACTTAGATAGGGACTGATAGACGATTCAGTGGCTTCAGGACTCAGCGCACCAGCCATTGATATCTCGCTGCTGTTTCCCATTACCTCAACATTACGAACCTACCTACCTTAAATCAGGCAATTCTCCTTCAGAAAGCTCAATTAATCGAGGCGTCCTTAACTAAGAAAAATTTTTGTAACCAAATAGTTACTTTGGTCTGCTCCCCTCAAACTGAGGGGATAGAGTATTCTCATAATTCCCTATAGTAAGTTTTCTTCTTTGCATTCGAAGCCGTTCAATAAGGCGATAGGAGAGTAGACAACTACTATCATATTTGTTTGTATATTTCATTGTAATACACGTCACTATTGATGTGTATTAAGGGTTTGTAGTTCTGAGGTTGGTGGCAATGGATTTCGCTATTGATGAAATCTTAGCTGGACTCCAGGCGGCGTTAAGTCAGATTTTGCCAGACGACCTGGATAGCTCAGTTGCCGTCGCCTCTGTTCTGCTGCCAATTTCTGTAAAGCCTTCCGGAATAGGCAGTTTTATTTCCACTAATGCTGACCCTTTGGGGGAGGTGAAGGGTTATCAGATGGAGGCCGATGCTCAAATTCGAGTGTCGACTACCGATGCAGTAGCCAGTCTCGACTCGGCTTTGGCGCAGTTGATGGCGGCATTTTCTGGTCTTACCCGGCGGCGCTATTTAGAACTCGGAATTTTACGCCTGGGTGCGGCTCAAGTTGATCCTGAAATTCGCCAATCTGGGCAGGGGAATAACGCCACCCTGGAGCAAAAGGTTACTTTTCGAATTGTGTACGAGTTCCTGAAATTGCCAGAAGATACTGAAGGAATCATTCAGGCCGTTCCGCTCAATCTTGAGTTGTCTAGTTCTGCTGATTCATAGTTCTTATCCGCTCAGTTCTAAAGCTAAATAAGGTCGGCTGTGTCAGGAATTGGCGCTGGCTATTTTGTCGGTGGCTATGTTTCTGGTTAACAGTTGGCCAGGGTTTTGCATCGTCAAATTACAGTTCTGTAAAGGACCGGTTTATGGCTGAAGAAATTCTCACAACAATTATTCCGGGTACCTACATTCGGGTGCGATCGGAGGGGCTGATTCGCGCTGGCGGTTTCGCCGTTGGCAATATTGGCATTGTCGGCACCGCTCGCATTCAGGCGGTGGATGACGCAGGCGACCCCGAGACGGCTGAGGATGGTAGCCCCATCTTCGACTCGTCAATTTACGGACGGACGTTCGTTTTGTCGGACTATGCCAGTGCTCGGGCTCAGCTGGGCAACTACGATGCGCTGTTGAACGCCTCTGGTGCGGTGGCGGGGCAGCTCAACCTGGTGCGATCGCTCCAGGTGGCCTACCAAAACGGGGCCCGAACGGTGTTTGCCCGCGCTCTGTCGCCGACGCCAGCCCCTAACCAGGCGGCCTACACGGCGGCCTTTAACGAGCTGATCAAAGACGACGTCAATATTTTGATTGCCCCGGAGTTGGCACCCGACGTGGCCGCCGCCGTGCTCAACCCGCTGCTGGTCAGCGCCGAAAACAACGGCAAGGACATGATTGCCATTGTCGGCAGCGATGTCGATACCGCCGCGCTCAATACCTTTTTGGGCAGCGTACCCAGCAACGATACCGGGCGCATTATTCTGGCTACCCCAGGCATTTACAGCTTTGATGCCGCCGCTGGCACCAGTGGCGAGGTTGTGGCGATGCCGGGTCGGTACACCGCTGCTGCCGTAGCCGGGTTGATTAGCGGGCTGGCGGTGCAGTCGAGCCCCACCAACAAGGTGCTGCCGGGGGTGACGCAGCTGACCCAGCGGTTTTCCTACGGCGAGCTGGAGCAGCTGGTGGGTGGCAACGTGCTGGCCCTGGAAGAACGGCGCGGCGTGCGCGTGGTGCGCGGCGTGACCACGAACACGGGTGCCTTCACCCAGATCACGACCCGCCGCATTGTCGATGCGGCCAAGCGGGGCATTCGGCTCTCGGCTGACCCGTTTATTGGCAAGCTCAACAACCAGCGGGTGCGCAAGGCCCTCTACGGTGCGATCGCCAGCTTTCTCGACACCATGGTGAGCGACGAGGCCCTGGTGAGCTACACCCTGGAGGTTACCGCCAGCCGCGACGACGAGATTGCCGGACGGGCCGTCGTCAACGCGGTGCTGCTGCCCACCTTCAGCATCGATTACATCCTGGTCACCCTCAACCTGCAGTAGGACAAAGCCATGGCAAATACCAGTGTTTTAACCGGGGCCGATGGCTCCATTACCCTGTCTACCTCCGAAGGGGCCGAGGGCGAACTGGCCCAGGGGGTGATCGACAGCTACGATCTGCTAACCGTGGGCCGGGTGCAGAATGTAGCGGTGTCGGTGCGCTCCGACGTTAAGCCTTTCCACGAGATTGGGCAGCGCTACCCTACTGAGCTGCGCTACGGCAACATTCACATCGCGGGCACCATTGGCCGCGCCTATATCAACGGCGCGCTGCTGCGGCTGCTGCTGGGGGAAGGGGCCGACAGCCGTCCTGCCGCCAGCTGGAATCAGCCGTCGTTCAACATCACCGTGCTGCTCGACAATCCCGCCCTGGCGGAGGTGAACAACACCCTCACCCTCTATGGGGTGAAAATCGACGGCTGGTCCTACGGCGTGCCGGAGGATGACTTTGTGCTGGAGCAGGTGAGCTTCCAGGCGATGAACCTGACCGTGGCGGATGAGGGGTAGGTGGGTGGATGGGTAGGTGGGTAGGTGAGGGAGATGGGTAGCGTGAGTCAAGCGTTACCTGTTCTTGCCTCAAACCGGCTCATCTCCTGGCGCGACCTACGGGTGATGGCGGTTGAATCAGCCAGTTCATTCCCTAGCGCGACCCACGGGCTGATCTAACGAGCCTCCCAGACCCAATGAACAACAGGGTGTAGTACCTGAGAAGTGAGTCTCTATGTTGACAGTTGACGAGTTATTGGCGGGCGGTAGCCTCACCTACACGGTGGCGGTGCCCGAGACGGTGCTCAACCCCCAGAGCAATGACCAGGGGGCGCTGGGGAGCGATCGCACAGTACAGCTCCAGCCGCTGACGGTGCAAGACCTCCAGGTGATTGCCCGCGCCGCTAAGGAAAACGACTCGCTGACGGCGACGCTAATGGTGCAGCGGGCGCTGGTCGAACCGGCGCTGAGTGTGGCTCAGGTAGCAGCTTTGCATGTGGGTCTGGTGCAGTTTTTGCTCGATCAGGTGAACCAGATCAGCGGCATTACCACCTCCGCCGAGCAACTATCGACGGCGATGGAAGCGCCCCTGACCCGAGCCGCCTTTGTGCTGGCCAAGTCTTTTGGCTGGACGCCCCAGCAGGTCAGTGAGCTTACCCTCGGGCAGATTTTGCTGCATTTGCAGATGCTCAAAGAGAACCCCTAGGGGTTGACGCGAAGCCTAATGCTGACTTGGGCGATCGGTTGTTGAGGCCGGTGGGGATGGTGCATCGCTTCGCGGATGCACCCTACGGATGTCAATGGTTTGCAGGTTATGACAGCTTTTTCTGACGATACCAACATCAGGGCCTTTCGGCTGGTGGCCGCCGCCCTCAATGCTCCGGTGGCACAGCCCGCCTGGACGGAGGCGCTGCTGGCCAGTCTGACGCCGCCCCTGCCCCTGGTCGATTGCGATCCGCTAGGGGCCTGGTCGCAGTCTGAGACAGCCACAGCAGTCTCAGTCGATTCACAGGGCCGCAGGGCCAAAGTTCCTCAGCCGCCTGGGGATGCCGACGGGCGCGATCGCGCCCGTTCCGCCAAGTGCGTCCGGCCTTCTGCTCAATTGGTCAAAGATCGTCAGCTTTCTGGTCAGGCTTCAGAATCAGGCCGCGATCGCAACCCCACATCCGCGATCGCAGAGGTGGTCTCAGGCACATCCTCCGACCCAGCTGTCCCCAGTCGGTCCCAAACCAGCCCAGCCGCCCCCATTTTTCCCATTCCAACGATCGCGCCATCTCCAGCGATCGCCTCTCTCGATCTGCCCGAAAACTGGACCACCGTTCCCCCTCGCGCGGCAGCCCCCCTCGCCACTCTGGCCGAAATCGGACGACTAACCAGCGAGATTCTGGTCAGCACTCCGGCTACAAGTGAACGATCCAGCGGGCGATCGCATCTCATTCTTCCATCCCAACCATCCACAGCCGCCAAACCTGCGGCGATCGCCCCCTCGCCCTCTACTCCAGCCCCGCTCGCCGCTGCTCCACCCCCCTCACTTGCCCCAGCCGCCTTTTCCCCCCCATCTCCCTATCCCCCCTTCGACTCCGCTCAGGGACCGTTCCCTCACCTCCCTCATCCTTCTCAC